>JAZRWV010000307.1:0-4738 GCA_045599925.1 Myxococcota bacterium | reverse complement strand
TGCATCAATAACATTGAGTTTGATCATGCCGATATTTATGCGGATTTGGAAGAAATCATCGGTGTATTTGAAAAACTCGTTCGCGATATGGGCCCCACTGGACTCATTTGCTACAATGCTGACAACGACAATGTACGTCGTGTCGTCAAAGCTGCTTCATGTCGTTGTGTTTCATTTGGTTTGCAGGGGAATGCTGAATTTACGGCAAAAAATGTCGAAATGAAAGACGGTGGTGTCGTTCTGGATGTGTTCAATGAAGAAGAAAATGAGATTGTTGCGCACATTGTTTCGCCGTTAACCGGTCAGCACAATGCCTATAATTTAACGGCAGCCTGTGTCATTTCGACGATGCTGGGCATTTCGGTTAAAGATATTGAAGCAGGTCTTGCATCCTATCGCGGTGTGAAAAAACGCCAGGAATTGATTGGCATTGCAAAAGGCGTGACGATTTATGATGATTTTGCACATCATCCGACTGCGGTTCGTGAAACAGTCAGAGCAATTCGTGCCCGTCATCCCCATAACCGCATCTGGGGCATATTTGAGATGAAGAGCAACACGTCGCGTCGAGCAGTTTTTCAGCATGAATATCCGGTTGCTCTTTCAGAATGTGATGAAGTCATATTAAGTGCTCCCTGGAAGAAAGATGATCTTCCGCCGGAACAGCTTATTAATATTCCCAAAATTGTGGAAGATTTAAACACCTCCGGTGTACATGCGCAGATGATTGCCGATGTGGATGGTATAGTCGAACATCTTGTTTCAAACTGCAGGGATGGCGATGTTGTACTGGGCATGAGCGGGAGTGCATTTGGCGGACTTCATCGCAAGTTGCTTGATTGTTTGACGACAAAATAGAGAATGCGGAGCGTATGCGATTGGCGAGCAATCGCATAGCGACGCGGTGAAGCGTATTGAGGGCCGGCAGCGGCCCGAAATAGCGAAGCCTTCCAGAAAAATCAGGGATTGAAAATGCCGCAGGAAGCAACAGAATTCGAAATACTCGACAGAGTTGATGTCGGTGGAATGGCCGAAATTTTTCGAGCCCGGAATCTCGGAACCGGCCAGATTATGGCGATTAAGCGCATCCTGCCATCGCTTGCAGGACAGGCTGATTTCGTCAGCATGTTTATTGATGAAGCTGCCGTCTGTATGGCTCTGCATCATCCCAATATCGTTCGTGTCGATCAGATCGGGCTGATGGATGATGCTCTGTTCCTTTCGATGGAATATGTCGATGGCATAAATCTGAGAGAATTGCTGAGTTTTTCTAATAAATACAAGTTTTCTCTGCCGGTTCATGAAGCTCTTCGCATTGCCATTCATGTACTCGATGGACTGGATTATGCTCATAAATGCTGTAATGAAAAGGGGGAATCCCTGAATCTTATTCATCGCGATGTGAGTCCGCCCAATATTTTGCTCGGATATAATGGCGATGTGAAAATTACGGATTTTGGTCTGGTCAAATCCAAGACTCAGATTTCGAAAACCGTTCCGGGGCTGATTAAGGGAAAATTCAGTTATCTTTCGCCGGAAGCTGCCTATGGCGAAAGCATTGATTTGCGAAGTGATATTTATGCGGTGGGGATTATTTTGTGGGAAATGCTCACTTCCCAGCCACTATTTAATGACCCGGTGGAGATGAAAATCCTCGATTTGGTTCGCAAATCGATTATTCCGTCCATTTCTGCACTCAATCCTTCAGTGACCCCCGAACTCGAGTCTATCATTATGAAAGGACTCGCTCGAAACCGCAATGATCGTTACTCAACAGCGGCTGAATTTGCTGCAGATTTGCGTGCGTATTTGAAAAAAATCGGTAACCCGTCGTCGGAACTTGGTTCAATCATTTCTCAGATTAAACCGCCCAAATACACCGATGAAATAGAGGATGTTCCGGCACCGGCTGGAGCTTCTGCTGCTGATGAAGACGTTTTGCCACATACGCGAAGTGCTTTGCTTCCGATTGAGGCGATTCGAAAACAGGCAGAGGAAGAGGCCAGACATGAGGCTGAAGAGAAGCTTAAACGCGAAGCTGAAGAAAATCTGAAAGATGTCACATCTGAACAAAATCCGGATGAAATGGATGAACGCCATGATACTGTTAAAATGGAGCCGGCCGGAGTTTCAAAGTCAAATCAGATCGTGATTGTGGCACTTATTTTTGTTCTCGTTCTCCTATTAACACTCATTTTTTACTTTGCAGGAAATTGATGATCGGTAATGCAACGTCAAAATGCATGGAAATCATGCGCATTCACTCGATTTGTGTGTGGAAAAAAGCTGTTCAGTTGGCGCGTCAGAGCCGATATGCCGATGCCATTGATTATGAGTTTCTGCAGGAAGCCGCGATGCTTCACGATTATGGGATTATTGGGGTTGATGCGCCGGATATCGGCTGTTTTGGAACGGAACCCTATATCGCGCATGGAATCATTGGTGCCCGGTATTTGAGAAAACTCGATCCCGTTCGATATGCTCGCCATGCGCGAGTCTGTGAACGCCATATCGGCAGCGGTCTGACGGCTAAAGAAATTCTTGCAGAAAATCTTCCGCTGCCGGAGCGGGATTTTTTGCCCGAAACATTTGAAGAAAAACTCATTACTTATGCCGATTGTTTTTACAGCAAGAATCCGGAACGCCTTTGCGAAGAAAAATCCTGGGAAAAAATACTTTCTGGCTGTAAAAAATTCGGAGCTGAAGCCGTTGAACGCATGATTCAACTTCATGATTTATGGGAAAATTAAGTTCAGGTGCTTTTATGAAGCGTCTTTCTATTTTTATCGGAGCTTTACTGCTTATTCTTGTTGTGATGGGATGCAGCAAATCGACTAACAATTCTGATAATCATTCATCGGGGAGTGTTATGGTTGCAGTGGATGGAACAGACTTAACGTTGTCCGGAGCTTGTTTTTTGAATGCAGACAAGGCCATTAAATGTTTGAACGCAAAAGATTGGGTTGGTGTCACAGAACTTTTTGAGGATTATCTTCAGCTTTTGATTCCGGATTTGGCATGGGAGAAAGCATACGAGCAAATTCATTCTGATGCAGGCAATTTTATCGAAAGAATGTCGTATTGCATCATGTATAAGTCGAATGAGCCAGTCCTGGAATATTTTGCGCGTTACGAAAAAAAAGTTGTTCTATTTGCCATGTCATTTAATGACGAGGCCAAATTGAAAGGATTAACAATCGCTAATACTATCGATAATTCAGAATGGACGACGTGTTATTACGATTGCATTTATGATTCTGAGCAATATATCGAGGCATTTCGCAATAAAGACTGGAAATATATTCGCAGTAAATCCACGGATTTGCTTGCAGCTGAACTGACTGATGAGGTTTTGGAAAAAGCCTATTCGGATGTCATGCCGCTATTGGGTGAGTATCATTCATTAAAAACGAGACAGCCACAAAAAAGCGGTGACAAAACTGTCGTTCATCACATCAATATTCATCGCAATGGTCTATTCGATTCAAAAGTTACATTTTCGAAAGACGGAAAAGTGTCTGCGTTTTATATTCAGCCGCCGACAGGAAGTGCACCGGAGACAGCTGCTGAAAACTTGAGTCCGTATGCGCCGGTTGTCAATGACGTTCTGACAGAAGAAAAAATCAAAGTCGTTGCGAATGAAAAATATCCGCTGGATGGCCTTTTGACATTGCCGAAAAACGTCGAAAAACCGCCGGTTGTCATTTTGCTTGGAGGATCGGGGCCCAGTGATATGAATGAAACAATCATGGGAAATATGCCGTTTAAGGATATTGCTCATGGACTTGCGGCCAAAGGGGTTGCCGTACTTCGATTCAACAAACGCACATTGACGTATGGCGCGGTGATGTCAAATGCAGAAGCGACGGTTGATGGCGAATATATGGACGACGCAGCTGCTGCTATCAAGCTGCTTTCAGCTGATGCTCGGATGGGGAAAATATTTGTGCTCGGCCATAGCCTTGGCGGAAGTCTGGTGCCGGCGATTTCCACTGCACATCCCGAATTGGCAGGTGTCATTTCAGCGGCAGGAACACTTCGTTCTCTGGATGTCGTAGCCATAGAGCAGCTCAATGATGCTATTGCACAGACTCGCGAAACTCAATCCGAAGCCCAGGTAAAAGCTGTTGAATCCCAGTTGCAGCCTCAGCTCGATGAACTTAAGAAAGTTTCCGAAATTACGGACAAAACCCCAGATGACGTGATGTTGTTCAATGCACCGGTTCGATATTGGAAGGATCTTAAAAAATACATCAGTCAGGAGCTCGTTTCACAGATGAAGCATCCGTTCCTGATCGCACAGGGGGAGGCCGATTATCAGGTCAAAGCTGCTGTCGACTATAAGATTTGGCAGGAAATTGCCTGCAGTCGCGAAAACGTGACCTGCAAGCTTTATCCGAAACTCAATCATCTGTTTATGCCGACCCAGGGATTCAAAAATGGGCAGGAGTACATCACGCCATCCCATGTTTCGGAAGAATTTATTGCCGATGTGGCTGCATTTATTCTGGCAAATTGATACAGTCATTCACGAAAACGAAAACGCCCATCCGTTTGGATGGGCGTTTTGTTGTTAAATCATTGCCATTAAGCGGTTTAGAATCGGTTCAAATTTCACACCGTACCAGTGATCGGCATCACCCTGTGTGTATTCGATACATTCGACGGTGTAATCAGCCGCAATTTTTGCGGCATCAAAGGCCGATTTTTCGTTGATCAGTGCTCCGACAAATGCGGA
>JAZRWV010000306.1:0-8055 GCA_045599925.1 Myxococcota bacterium | reverse complement strand
TCTGAATTTTGTGCCATATTGCTGGATAAAACGCATTAGTGTATGAATGCAAGGCATTTGAGGCGCGATTGTAATGAAGACAACGACAAGGCTTGGAATCCGATTTTAGTCCCCGGGGCTCCAGTAGACTGTTAGAAAATTCGAGATATTTTCTTATTTGCTCATGCGCGCTGTATGGCGGAGCCATAAGCGCGCCCCCAAAAAAAGCCCAAAGGTACCACAGGTGCCTTTGGGCCAGGGGGCGTATGGCAGAGCCATAGCACCCGAAAACAAACAAAACTTTCTATTCGTAATCGACGACGTTTGCCCACGAAAGCAGAAATTCGCGTTCTTTTTCGTGTCCTTTTACGGACTGTGAAGTCGCGACAATCGGCATCCATTTCTGGACAATCTGACGCGCTGTGTCGGTTTTGCGGCAGAAGATTTCGAGGTATTTGTTGGCGCATTCGACATCGCCGGCGAGCCAGAAGAGGAGATATGTTCGAGCCGCATCGCCCGCACGATGTCCCTGTGTGACGTGTGACCAGTCGAGAATGTAAGGCGTGCCGTCGTCCGTTATGATGATGTTTGACGGATTGAAATCGCCGTGACAGACGCTATTTTCCTGCGAAAGACCATTTAAGCGCATGTGAAGGTCATAACGCGTTGTGGCATCGATATCCGCCTGACTGATCTTACGATTCATCTTGTGTTTTAGTTCATTGAGCCCCGCACACGTATGTGACAAAACGCTTTGCTGAATTTCGACAAACTGTTCGAGACAGGTATCGCGCTCGCCGGCATGTTCCGCCATGATCTCCGCAAATGTTCGTCCTTGGATGAACTCAGAAACGATGGCCCATTTGCCTTCGATCATGGCGACTTCGAGAACCTTTGGAACCGGAATGCCAGTTGTTTCAATGCGCGCCTGATTGCAGGCTTCATTGAGGATGTCTGCCTTTGAATAAGTTTCGTCGAAAAGTTTGATGACTTTATCTCCGTCGCGATAGACTGTTTTACGATTTCGGACGGCAATGACGTGATCGAGTGTAAACATATTCACAACCTCCTGTTACGATTTGCCATAGTAAGCATTGAGATACATCTGTTTGATTTCGCTGATGAGCGGATAACGCGGATTTGCTCCTGTACACTGGTCGTCAAAAGCATCCTCACTCATTTGATCGAGACGTGCGAGGAAGTCTGATTCATCGGCGACATAATCGCGAATCGTCGGTTTAATGCCGATTTTGGCTTTGAGTTCGTCGATGGCGGCAATGAGAAGATCGAGCTTTTCCTGGTCGCTGTTTCCGCCAAGGCCGAGATAATTTGCGATTTCGGCATAGCGCGCGAGCGTGTGCGGATGGTTGTATTGCGGGAATGTGCCCATTTTAGTGGGAACTTCGGTTGCATTGAATCGAAGGACTTCGTCGATCATGAGCGCATTGGCGATGCCGTGAGCAATGTGGTGATAAGCGCCGAGTTTATGGGCCATCGAATGACAGACGCCGAGGAATGCATTTGCGAATGCCATTCCGGCCATTGTGGCGGCATTCGCCATTTTTTCGCGGGCCTCCGGATCATTGGCGCCGTTGTTATAAGCCCGAGGAAGATATTCGAAGATAAGTTTGAGTGCGCGAAGTGCAAGACCGTCGGTGTAATCCGTCGCAAGCATCGAGGCATAAGCTTCGAGGGCGTGTGTCACGGCATCAATTCCGGAAGCCGATGTCAGTCCGCGAGGTGCCGTCATGTGGAAATTGGCATCGACAATGGCCATATTGGGCATGAGTTCATAATCAGCGAGTGGATATTTTATGCCCGAAATTTCATCGGTAATGACGGCAAACGGCGTCACTTCGGAGCCTGTTCCTGCCGAGGTTGGAATCGCAACAAAGTAAGCTTTTTCGCCCATTTTTGGGAAAGTATAGATGCGCTTTCGGATATCGCTGAATCGCATGGCCATATCCTGGAAATCGGCTTCGGGATGTTCGTAGAGAACCCACATGATTTTTCCGGCATCCATGGCGGAACCGCCGCCGATCGCGATGATGACATCGGGCAGGAAAAGTCGCATCTGTTCGGCACCTGCTTTGGCACAGGCGAGCGTGGGATCTGGTGCCACATCAAAGAAGGTTGCATGCGCAATGCCGAGCTCTTCGAGTTTATTGGTAATTGGTTTGGTATAGCCGTTGTTGTAGAGAAAACTGTCAGTCACGATGAAGGCTTTCTTTTTGTCCATGACCGATTTGAGTTCGTCCAGGGCAACGGGAAGACAGCCTTTTTTGAGGTATAGCTTTTCGGGGGCACGGAACCAGAGCATATTTTCTCTCCTTTCGGCGACGGTTTTTATATTGATAAGGTGTTTGACACCGACGTTTTCGGACACGCTGTTGCCGCCCCATGAACCGCATCCGAGCGTCAAAGACGGTGCAAGTTTAAAGTTATAAATGTCGCCGATGCCGCCCTGTGAAGAGGGCGTATTGACGAGGATGCGACACGTTTTCATGCGTGCAGCAAATTCGTCGAGCTTGTTTTGTTCCGTGAGGACATTGAGATAAATCGAAGACGTATGGCCGTAACCGCCGTCTGCAATGAGTTGTTCGGCTTTGCTGAACGCATCCTGAATGTCTCTGGCGCGATACATTGCGAGAACCGGTGAAAGTTTTTCGTGTGCAAATTCTTCCGAGAGGTCGACGGATTCGACTTCACCAATGAGAATTTTAGTTGTTTCGGGCACGCTCACCTGGGCGAGTTCCGCTATTTTCGTGGCTTTTTGTCCGACAATTCGAGCATTGAGACCGCCGTTGATGATAATCGTCTTGCGAACCTTTTCGGTTTCATCGGGATTGAGGAAATAGCAGCCTCGATCAGTGAATTCTTTTTTCACGGCTTCATAAACGCCGTCGAGGACAATGACGGACTGTTCTGACGCGCAGATCATGCCATTATCGAATGTTTTTGAATGAATGATGGAGTTGACGGCGTGTTTGATATCGGCTGTGTCATCGATAATGGCCGGGGTATTGCCGGCACCAACGCCGAGTGCGGGTTTTCCGCTGGAATAAGCGGCTTTGACCATGCCCGGACCGCCCGTTGCGAGGATGATGTCGGCTTCTTTCATAAGAAGATTTGTCATTTCGAGCGAGGGCACATCGATCCATGCGATGATATCTTCGGGCGCACCGGCTTTGACCGCGGCTTCTAGTACAAGTTTAGCCGCCGCAATTGTCGACTTTTTCGCGCGGGGATGCGGACTGATGATAATGCCATTGCGCGTTTTCAGTGAAATCAATGTCTTGAAAATCGCGGTCGATGTCGGGTTCGTCGTCGGTATAACGGCGCAAATAATGCCGATCGGTTCTGCGATTTTTTTAATCCCAAAGGCCTTGTCTTCTTCCAGAACGCCGCATGTTTTTACATTGCGATAGGCGTTGTAAATGTATTCAGACGCAAAGTGATTCTTGATGACTTTGTCTTCGACGATCCCCATGCCGGTTTCTTCAACTGCGAGTTTTGCGAGTGGAATGCGAGCCTGATTTGCCGCTGTTGCGGCCGCCAGAAAAATGCGATCGACCTGTTCCTGCGTATAGGTTGCAAAGATTTGCTGTGCCTCGCGAACTCGAATGAGAGCTGTTTCGAGTTTTTCTATGCAGTCGACAATTTCGTATGTTTTCATAAAACCTCCTAAAAAGAGCCAAAATGGCGACACCAATTTCGACACCTGGTTTCTATTATCAAGTTTTTAGTGAAATTCTGACGCACGCTTTTGTACTCAAAATAGCGTACGTTCGAAGCATTGTCCCTGGTGTTTCGCCACTAAACGCCGACATCTGGTCGGCACTCATAGAAATACATCATGAATCAGGTTGAGAGGAAAGGGATAAAGCTCCAGAAAAACAAGTTGTTATCTATTATTCAGAGGTTCCACAAAGGACAAAAGCCCCAACGTAGATGTCGTGGAAACAAGACATCTACTTTTGAGCCCGCTCGCAAAGCGTGCGGGCTCAAACTGGAATGAATAATGACCTGTGAACTTGAAAAACATGCGTATTGACTGAGCTTTCATCACACAGATGATGCCGATAGTATGTGTCAGACGGAAGCAAACATGGTTAAAGATTTCCAATCCAGGTTGTAATAATACTTGCCTGGCCTTCGGTTGTTTTGTTGCTTGCTTTGGCTCCTTTTCCCGTAGAACTATCTGTTGAATCCGCGTAACTCGTTCCAGGTGAAACAGTTCCGAAATCATCAGAATTAGAACTCATAATAAACGCAGTTGGAAATATGTAACCGCAATTGCTGTATGTTGTTCGGCTATTTTCAACAAAACAGGGCATTTCATTGGTAGCCGTGCTGCAGTCGCTGGTGACATTGCGATTGCAGGCGAGTACGATAGCGACAGCCTTTCCAGCTAAACCACCGGCCCCGGCGCCGCCACCACCGCCATTGCCTCCGTTGCCGCCAGCTGTCGCTTTATCGCAATGCGTGTCAACACCAAAGCTATTTTCAGAGCCATATCCTTTTTCCAAGCCGCCTTTTCCGCCAATGCCGCCATCCGAACCATCCTGGCCTTTTCCGCCATTACCGGCAGAAATGCTGAATTTCGTATCTTTAAGGTCGATGTATGCATTGTCATCTTTTGGTACATTCAGAACAAATCCAATGGCAGACCCGCCTGTTCCACCAGCTTTTCCTCCTTTTCCGCCACATCCGCCGTTGCCACCAGAACCGGCACTGATCCAGCCTGTTTTGCTCATCATGGCAGAAAATACCTGATAGACAGCTCCGCCACCACCACCGCCGCCCTGGGCACCATCGCTGCCGGATAGTTTCGTATTGCTGTCATAATTGCTTTCAAAATAAAGAGTTGAATGATCCTCAGACGGAGCAAGTTTAACCCAAAGGTTGGCGTGGCTTCCATTCACACCATCCATGCCATTTTGGCCATCGGCACCCCTGCCTTTGGAGGCATCGACGCTGTCACTATCGTCACAGCCGTCATATTCAATTCCAGCATTCGACAATCCCTGACCGCCCTCACCACCAGATGCAACAACGACATCATTGGTTGTTTTGACGCTCATGCCTTCTTCGCCATCCAATCCTTTATATCCACCATTTGAGGTATCATAATTTGACTTATTATCCCCATCACTATCGTTGAGTTTAAGCGCATGTCCGCCACATCCGCCTGTTCCTCCCTCAAGATGGCCGTCGCACATCTGAGCTTTAGGGCACCACACATCACTGACATAGCCAGCATCATTATTTGCATCTCGAACCCCGTTTAGTCCAGCATTGCCGTCATCTCCTGCTGGTAGTGTATCCGTTTGATTCTGACCTTGTGGTGCGATAATATTCCAGTTCGTGTGATTCAGATTTAAGGATAAACATCCACTATTGCCACAGGACAAACCAACAAATGTTGTTCCACGTGGAAGCGATTTATCTTCACTCTTCATCGTCAGATTGAAATCAGACATCCAAAGACTCATAGGAGTCGATTCGGATTCCATTCTTAGTAAAACATAGCTGTCATCTTCGATCTTTTCGATGTTCCATTCTTGATTCGTCACATCGTCAGAGAGGTGCTGCCAGTGCAGATAATTGTTTTTGTTGAGTGGATCTCGGGTAAATCCGCCATAAATCCGCACTTTTTCTTTTGGATGATTTCCTTCATTGTAAAATGCATAATCAGAAGATGTTTTGATCAAGTCATCCGGTAGATTTCTAATCAGAGCCACATGTTCCGTATATATAGTTTTCTCTGATGTGTTGGATATGGTTTTCAGATTGATAATATCATTCAATGTCTCGCCAATGATTGGAATTTTGATGGTTTCCGATATTTGGGATTCAACATCCGACGCAACGAGAATATCCGGGAAGTATATTTTATTGCCTGATTTCGTCGAAATCATAACATTGAGATGATTAAAAGCACCATTGAGTGTCAATACCCCCTCGATTTGATTGGTTTCTTTATTAAAATTTCCAGAATTATTGTCGTTTCCGCCTCCGAGGCCCTGGGTTTTCAGAGTTACAAATATTGTCTTGGATAGATCATAATCATAACCGTCACAGTTCGAATCAATACCATCTCCATAGAAATCATATTCACGCGGCGAATATAATGGAATACATTTATCCAGCGAAGAATCAGCTTCTATTTCCTTCACCGATGGATGATATCCGAGTTTGCACAAATTAAGCGAACCATCATCATTGGTTATTTCTTTATATTCTGTGCTATTTTTATATATTTCAAATCCGCCTTCAGAATTAAATAAACAGGGATAACGAACGGAATTTGACATTTGACAAGCATTCATCACACAAACGACGTCTGTCCCAGTGCAGTCATTATCAGAAATACATTCGACGCATTTCATGTTTGAACAAAGCTTGTTGTTTTTACAATCCGACATATTCTGACATTCAACCTTGCACGTTCCATCTATGCAGGAATAGGGCGATGGACAATCCTCTGTGACACTGCAAGAGGTTGTGCATTGTGACGCTTTACAATATTTAGGAGCAGCACATTCCGAATTGTCTATACACTCGATGCGGCAAACATTTTTACGACAGATTTGTGACCCCTCACAATCCGTGTCGAGGGTGCACTGAGGTTTGCACTGATTATTCTGGCAGATCTTAGTTCCTTCACACTCAGAGTCTTTATTGCATTCGATATTTGGGTCTTTGCACTGATTATTGGAACAGAAAAGCCCTGTTGCACAATCTGTATCGAACATACACCACAATGGATCCGGTACACAGATTTTGTCCTGACATATATACTTTTCTGCGCATTCACTGTCGTTTTGACACGGTAAAATACATTTCTGAGCTGCACACACATATCCCGTGTCGCAGTCTTCAGTATTTTCGCATTCGACTTTGCAGCGATTGGATTTGCAGACAAGCCCGCCATCGCAGTTTTCATCTTTTGTACATTCGATGATACACTTGGCGTCTTTGCAAATCTGAGTACCTTCACAGTCATTTTCGGTTTCACATTCAGGTTGGCAGGTGTTTTTACGACAAACCAAACTCCCCTCGCATTGACTGTCTGATTCGCATTCCTTTGTGCAGACACCATTCTTACAGATTTCCGGAGCTGTGCAATCATTGGAAGTCGAGCATTCCGGCACACATGCGTGGTTTTTACAAACGAGTCCATCTTTACAGTCATCTGATGTCGAGCATTCCGGCACACATGCGTTGTTTTGGCACACGAGGTTTCCGGTACAATCCTCGCTTGTCTGACATAAATCGGATTGCGGTTTGCATTTTCCGTCAACGCATTCTCCACTGCCACATTCAGAATTATCATTGCATTCAGGGGCCGGTGTTTTTTCTACGCAATGACCTTCTGAACAGATTTTTCCATCTTTGCAGTCATCCTGATTCTGACATTCAGTGTCTTGGCCAGTTTCACATTTTCCGGTTTCTGAATTGTATCTTTGGCCGTTTTGACATGTCATCAACTGGTTGGATGAATCGTTTTCACAGGCGCAAACCGCAATACAGGAAAGCATACAAGCGATATATAAAATATGTCGTGATTTCATTTTTTCTCTTTTTTTTTTACGCATGCTATGCCGGCGCTTTCAGCACCGGCATACGCACTGCGGTTGTTTTGCTATTGCCCGTGCATGCCGGGCAATACGCAAAACAATTTGATTATTGATGTAAAGAGATACAGTCACTGAGATGGAAATGAGTAGAAACTGATTCTTATTCAATCAGGGTAAATTACTTTGTAATTTTATGTAGAATAACTGAAACGCCATCTGTGCCGAGGCAGGCTTTATCAATCTCCTCCCCAGTTTCACCCAGAGATGAGACCGTTGCACCTGCACCACCTTTGGCATAATGATTAGAACCACCGCAGTTTTGGCTGCCATAGCTGCTGTCTCGCGACCAGCGCAAAGATTTCGTTGATGCGGTTCCGCCACTATAAGTGTCTTCTGTTGAACCACTTTTTGCAGTATTGGTGCCTAAAGTGATTTTCTTTGCCGTGACTTTCTGTTCGCCGTATTCTCCCGGGAAAAGCATGATTCTGGCAGG
>JAZRWV010000305.1:0-8874 GCA_045599925.1 Myxococcota bacterium | reverse complement strand
CGATATGAGCGGCAATGTGAGTGAATGGGTCGAGGGCGGTTTCCTGATGGGCGGCTCCTACAATTCGGCCTCCGGCGACGTGAAATGCAATTCAATGCTCGATCACAGCAAAGATTATATCAATGGATATACGAGTGCGGGCGTGGGGTTCCGATGCTGTCAGGATGCCAGCATTTCAGCGATGTAAGGTTTGACGGGGCTTAAGCCCCGCGTCGCTTTTGCTTCGCAATACGCGGCTCCCCCTGCGGCGCTATTGCATACGCGCCGCTTTGCGCTGCTTATTTCATTACGCAGCGCTTTTTCTCATTTTTATGGATGAAAATATATGACTGGCACGGATGCCCCCAAATCCAAAACTCCATGGATTGAAACACTGACTGTTTATCTGCAATGGCCGATTTTTCAGGTCTTTCTTCTCGGCATTGCAAGTGGTTTTCCTCTCCTTCTGACGAGTTCAACGCTCAGTGCACGGCTCTTTGAATCCGGCATTGATATCAAAACCATAGGCATTCTTCTGAGCGTTTCCATTCCATATAGTCTGAAATTCCTCGTCGCCCCCTTGTTCGATGCCGTTCATCTGCCTGGGATAAAAACACACCTTGGTCACCGCAAGGCCTGGCTCATCAACATCCAAATAGGACTCGCCCTGCTTCTCTTCGGAATGGCTTTCGTCGATCCGGCACAAAATATACTGGTGCTGGCGATTTTGGCCCTTATGGTCGCATGTTTTTCTGCTTCGCAGGACATCATTATCGATGCATTGCGCATTGAAGCCTTGAAAAAGGCCGATCAGGGAGCTGGTGCCGCCGCAAATGTCGCCGGTTACCGCATTGGCATGTTTATCGTCGGAGCCGGATCTTTTGTCGTCGCCGAATTCATTTCATGGGAAGCCGCTTATATGGCAGCCGCTGTCATGGCTGTATGCTGCATTGGCATTACGCTGTCTTTTAAAAGACTGCGCGGCTATGAAGAACGCTTGGCTGAAGAACAAGCAGAAAAACTTAAAACCACAAATGAAAATAGAGATGAATCTAATAATGCAATTCCAAATGATGACATCACCAAATACAAATCCTTCAAAGAATTTGTATTTACAGCCATCCTGGAACCTTTTTCGGAGTTTTTCAAACGTTCCGGTGCCTGGATAATTCTGCTTTTTATCGTACTGTTTAAGCTCGGTGACGCGATGGCCGGATCACTTTCATCCGTGTTTTATCTCGACATCGGTTTTACAAAGCTCGAAATCGCAGCCATTCAGAAAGGAATGGGCGTGGTTGCCGTTCTGGCTGGTACTTTTGTCGGCGGCTTTGTCGTCAAACGCATGCCGATTTACAAAGCTTTGCTTTTCTGCGGTATTTTGCAGATTTTATCCAATTTCGTTTTCGTCTGGCTCGATCAGGCTGGTTCAAGTTTAAGCATACTCTCGGTCGCCATTATCGTGGAAAATGTAACTGGCGGTATGGGAACCGCCGCATTTGTCGCCTATATGTCTCAGCTCTGCAACATCAGGTTTACGGCAACCCAGTACGCACTGCTTTCTTCCCTGTCGAGTATCGGGCGAATCTTCTTCTCCACAACGGCTGGATTTCTTCAGGCCATCAATGGATGGAGCACATTCTTTGTCATTTCGGCAGCTTTTGGCGTGCCCGGAATGTGCATGCTTGTCGCCATGCAAAAATCTGAACAAAAACGACTGGCTCAGCAGCATGAGGAAGAATCAGAAAAGGGTGTGGAATTCATTCAATAAACATGCATTTTATCAGGTAAAATATGCCAGTTGATACGAGAACAGCCGTCTATGGCGGCACTTTTGATCCGCCCACACTCGGTCATATCGATATGATACGAAGGGCTTCCAAAACGTTTATTCATGTGACAGTTTCCATCGGCATTAACCCGAACAAATGCACGATGTTTTCGACCGAAGAACGACTTGAACTTCTGCGCAGGTCGCTGGCTGATATTCCAAATGTTACGGTGGATTCATATGATGGCTTGCTCGTCGATCACTGTCGGGAACTCGGAGCTCGCGTCATTTTGCGAGGATTGAGGGCTGTCGCGGATTTTGAATACGAATTTCAGATGGCGCTGACGAACCGGGATTTAGCCCCCGAAATAGAGACACTGTTTTTGATTGCCGCGACAGACAAGCTGTTTTTGTCGAGTTCTGTCGTCAAAGAAATTGCATCCTGCGGTCGCGATATATCGCCATACGTCACGGAATGCGTGGCAGAGGCCATGAAAAAGCGCATTCCGGCTCTGAATCGGTTATAATCAGGCAATTTCGGGCGTATCGGTGCAGCCGATAGCCCGAAACACGAGCCGTATCAGGGCCCATCAGGGCTCTGATAGGCGAAGTCTCCCCAAAACAAAAGAGGAAATCGTATGAATTCGGCCAAATATCTGGAATCCCGTTACGAATTGTTATGTGCACTCTGCGATGGCTATGCAGCCAAAAAGCCGGGGGCTGTTTCCGATTATCTGGCAGCGGTTAATGCTTTGAATTCTGAGGCAGAACCTGAGATTCCGTTTTGCCAGATGTCGGCTGAATTTGGGCTTTCGACGTTTGAAGCCGATGTTCTTTTCCTCGCCCTGGCGCCTTCGCTCGATGCGACGTTTAAGCAGAAAATCGTCAAGATTCATCAGAATTTTGCGCTTTCGCAAATCGATGTCGGGCTTGCACTTGAGCTGTTCAGTGCGTCATTTGCCGAGAAAATTGAGAATCGGCGAGCATTTTTACCGACCGGAAAACTCGTCGCGAACCATCTTTGCGAACTGAATCCGAAAATCGGGGCGGAGTCGCAGCTTCAGGATATGGCGATTGTTCTGCCGTCGCGTATCGTGTGTCATATCCTCGACATGGAATCGGAATTGAATCTGGACGGTTTCAGCCGTCTGTACTGGCCGAAAACGACGTTGTCGCAAGTGATGATGCCTGAACGCCAGCTGCATCAAATCATGGCGATTGTGGGGCAGTATGAGCAGTGTCTTGCGTTGAAAAAGTCGTGGCATTTTGAGGAAATTGGTGGTGGCGGCCGCAACATTATCATGCTGTTTTCGGGGCCATCCGGCACGGGCAAGACGCTGATGTCGCAGGCGATTGCGAATACGCTCAAACGGCCGCTGCTGCTCGTCGATGCCCATGAACTGCAGGCACATCGCAGTCTCGAAGACAACCTCGACCTGCTCATGCGCGAAGCCCGACTGCGACGCGCTGTGCTGCTGTTTGATGACTGTGAACTCATTTTTGCCAGCAGAACGCAGGGAAATCGCGATTTGCCGCTGCTTCTGGCTGCGTTGGATGCTTACGAAGGACTCATCATTCTGACCACCAATATCCCGACCGCACTCGATACGGCGCTGGATCGCAGAATTACTCTGCAGATCGATTTCGATGTCCTTCCGACCAAGCTTCGCGAGCAGATTTGGCGGCTTCATCTGCCCGAACAGCTCAAGCTCGCCGATGACGTCGATCTGCATCTGCTCGCCGACAAATACGAGTTTTCCGGCGGAACGATTCGAAATTCCGTCGTCGTCGCGATGAATCGCGCACTCGCCGAATCGGCAGAACACAATGGCGAACTCGTCGTCTCAATGAAGATTTTAGAAGAAGCTGCTAAAACTCAGATTCGCAATAAAATCAAGAAACTAGCCGATAAAACCATGACGACGCTGACGATTGATGACCTCGTTCTGCCAAAGAAAGTCAAGGAACAGATTCGCAGTTTGATTTCATCAGTTCGCAATCGCAGAACCATCTTTGAAGAGTGGGGATTTGGCGAAAAGATCACGAAAGGACGCGGTATTTGTGCGCTTTTCAGAGGTGATTCCGGTACGGGAAAGACGCTTTCGGCAGAAATCATTGCCAATGAGCTTGGAATGACGCTTTATCGCGTCAGAATTCCGGCTATCATTTCGAAATATGTCGGCGAAACCGAGAAAAACCTTGAAAAATGTTTCCGCGAAGCGGCCGCAAGCGGCGCATTGCTGCTGTTTGACGAGGCCGATTCGATTTTTTCAAAACGAACCGAAGTGAAAGACTCCAACGACCGATATTCGAATATGGAAGTGAATCTGCTTTTGCAGGAAGTCGAGCGTTTTGAGGGCATTGTGATTCTGACGACGAATCTGGATGCGGCCATTGACGATGCTTTTGAGCGAAGGCTCAACCACAAGATCGACTTTCCGTTTCCGGAAGCGCGTTATCGTGCGCGGATTTGGAAGAGGCTGCTTCCGTCGACTGCACCGATTGCCGGCGATATCGATTTTGAAATGCTTGGCCGTGACCTCGAACTCGCCGGTGGAAACATCAAGAATTCCGTTGTCAGAGCGGCTTATCGTGCGGCTGAACGAAACATCCCTATCGATATGGATTTGCTGGAGGCCGCAGGTATTCAGGAATATCGCGAAATGGGAAAACTCGTTCCGAACCGCGCAAATCCATGGGATTGATTCATTCAACACGGATGCAGAGGCGCGATGAATCGGAAAACACAAATAATCATACGAGCACTGGTCGAAAATGCGCGAGCATTGGGTGCTGATAAAGCCCAAATACTCCAACGCGCCGAAAAGTGTGGCATTCTGCCGGTGCTGATGCACGCGTTGGATAAACGTGTACTCTTGCCGCAAACCATTGAAATGACTGAAGATGAACTAAAAAGGGAACTGCAGCGTTTTAAGATGCAGCAGACTGCCCGCATCATGATGTGGCAAAAGACTGCGGTAAAAGTGCTTGGTGTTTTGGACATGCCATGTATTGTGCTCAAGGGTGTGCCTCTGGGGGAACGCCTTGCTGGCAATGCGCTTTGGCGCAGCACGAGTGATGTCGATTTATGGATTGCTCAGAAAAATGTTTCAAATGCGAAGAATTTGCTGATGCAAATTGGATATCGCATTGGAGAAGAACCTCGCGAGTGGGCGACGAATCAGGTTTTGCTGGTGCACGATGTTTTGGCTCCGGTTGAACTTCACTGGGCATTGGTTCCGCCACCCTGGTCTGCAACGGATTTTGATGATGCCTATGCCAGAAGTGAAGGTTATTCGTTTCACGGGCTGAAAATGCGCATTTTAAGCAATTCGGATTTGGCGATTCATTTGCTTTTGCATGCGCATCAGCACTTTTTTGCCGTTAAAACATTATTGGATTATTGTGAGGGAGAAGATGTTTGCCTGGCGAACAGAAAGTCATTCGAAAGGTATCATCTCATCAAACTGAGCAACATCATACAAATGATGAGCAATGCATTTACAAATGCGGAAGTTCACACGATACAGGAAAAGCTGATACAGAGGGGGACAGAAAAGTGGTTTAGTCCAGTATTGACGAAAACTCAGCGCGGAGAACTCGTATTTGGGACAGATTCAATAGTTTCAGCGAGTTTGGGTGTGATTGTTCGTGCATCATCCATGGGAATGCTGGATGGCATTATGAACGGATTTCAAGCGGGAATGCGTGTGATATTGCTAGGCCCACATAGATTGGGCGCATTAAATCACAAGTTTTTATACCAATTCACATTAAAATAGGTTAGTTTACGATACTGCATGGCAGATGATGCTATGCGCTTCTCATCATTAGGAGGAAACTGTGGATAAACTTCAGGTGATTCAGGCTGCAGAAGAAAAAGGTGGAAAACCCCGACGTGAAGCCATTGAAAAGTTAATGATTTATGCCCGCACACTTGGCTGTAATATTGAAGCCGGTGGCGGTCGTATTGGGGGGATCAATTTCCGTTATGGCGGAATTGGATTTGCGATTATGGACATCAGCACGGAAGGCGATGTCAAACTTTATGCTCAACCCCATCCGAACAAAGGTGCACCAGAGCTTCTGAGTGGCCGTATTAATAAATTTCTCGAGGAAAGACAGGAAGAACTCAAGCTTAAGAGTCATCCCATCAACTGTCATGGTCTGTTAACGCAGAAAGTGGAAGAGGTTCCCTTGAGCGCGCTCATTGAGTTCCTCGAAACATCACTTCAGGCCGTGAAAGACACATATTATTCCTGATATAATTCAAGAGAAATGAAAGAGCCTCCGAACGAAAGTTCGGAGGTTTTTTTGTTTTTGGAAAAGACGCGAAAAGCAGGTGATAAAAAGAGCAAAAAAAAAGCCTCCGGAATTCCGGAGGCTTAAAGATTGAAACAATCTTAAGGGATTGCCCTTAATGAATTATTTCTTTGCGGCAGCGGCGGCAGCTGCGGCTTTAGCAGCGGCAGCGGCTTTAGCTTTTGCATCGTTGGAAGCAGCGGCTTTCTTGGCAGCTTCGGCTTTCTTAGCGGCTTCTTCAGCGGCTTTTTTGTCAGCTTCGGCTTTGGCTTTTGCTTTGTCAGCAGCAGCTTTTGCATCGGCCTTTGCTTTGTCTGCATCAGCTTTAGCTTTGTCAGCAGCGGCTTTAGCTTTGTCTTCTACTTTTTTAGCATCTGCTTTAGCTTTGTCTTCTACTTTTTTAGCATCTGCTTTTGCTTTGTCATCAGCTTTCTTTGTGTCGGCTTTTTTGGAGTCGTCAGCTTTGGTATCTTTTGTAGCCTCAAGTTCGTTCTTTACAGCTTCTTTTTCAGCGGCTTCTTTGGATTCTTCTTTGCTGAGAACTTTGACTTCGTCGCGGGTATAACCGGCTTCTTTGGCTTCACTAATGGTCATTGTTTTGGTGACCTGATCCTGTTCGAGGATGTTGAAGACAACGCGACGATTCTTAGCGGCCTGTTCAGCAGTCTCTTTCTTCTGGCCTTTGGCGAGAGGTTCGACTGGCTGAGTCATACCATAACCTTTAGAGGTCAGGCGGTCTTTCTCAACGCCGAGTTTAATGAGGCGATCCTGGACGGCTTTAGCGCGATCTTCGGAGAGTTTGAGGTTCTTCTTGGCATTACCGGAGAGGTCGGTATGTCCCTGAATTTCAACTTTCTTAATCTGAGGATTGTCTTTGAAGACCTGAGCGATTTCTTCGAGGAGGCTATCAGAGGACTTCTGAATTGTGGCTTTATTGAGGGCGAAGTTAATAGCTTCATTGATTTCGATTTTGTCAGCTGCGACTTCGACACGACGTTTAATGCAACCGCGGGCATCATCACCTTTTTCATTCGGGCACTGATCTTTGCCTTTGCACTGTGGGAAGTTACCCTGGAGATTGTTGTCATAAACCCATGCATCACAGAAGCCGTCTTCATCGGGATCGGGATTGGTGCAACCTTGATAGGCTTCGCTGGCTTTGTAGTCCGGGCAAAGGTCTTTACCTTTGCAGACAGCGGCATATTTGTCAGAGAGACCTTTTTCGGAGACCCAAGGATCGCAGAGACCGTCGCCGTCGTTATCGGGGTCGGCGCAGCCATCATCGTCCATATTGCCATCGAGGTCTTCGGATTCATCAGCGCATTTATCAGCGCCTTTGCAGACGGAAGCATATTTATCGCTGAGACCCTGTGCGGCAACCCATTCATCGCAGATGCCGTCGTTGTCGTTATCGGGATCGGCGCAGCCATCATCATCCTGGAAGCCATCGACATCTTCAGCTTCATCAGCGCATTGGTCGGTGCCTTTGCAGACATCAGCGAAGGTATCGGAAAGACCTTTTTCGGAGACCCAAGGATCGCAATAGCCGTCGCCATCGGAATCAGGATTCGAGCAGCCATTGAATTCTTCGCTGCCGGCATCTTCCGGACAGTCATCAATGTCGTCGAGAACGCCGTCGCCATCACTGTCGCCAATGACAACAACAGGATTCGAGTAATCACCGAAGCGAACACCGAGAGCAATATTCGGACCAGCATAGCTGAGTTTGTCTTCATTGATGTTGCCATCGATATCGCGGGCTTTCGCATATTCTGTGGCTTCAAGACCAAATTCTTTGTAATAGCTGAAGGCTATACGAAGATAAATGGCAAAGATATCGCACGGATAGAAACGAGCTTCAACAAACGGACGAACCAAAAGACCATGGCCATCCATGTCGCTGTCTTCATTATTCAGCCAGGATTTACCATAACCAATGCCCAAACCTACTGCAAATTCATAGAAGGAACGACGTACGCTAAAGGCTGGTTCCAAACCGGCATAACCATAGTTAAAGCCTGTGTTGGAAATATAAAGTGACTGATAGCCACCAAAGGCGCTCAAACGGAAACCTTCAACTGGCGTAACTTCGACGTACAGCTCGTGTTCCGCAACAAAATCAACATCAAAATAATTCATTTTGGCCGGAACGAGAAGGTAGTCATTCCAGTTTGACATATCTGTGAAGGTCAAACCATACTGAAGACCAACACCCCACGAGAGCTTGAACTGATAGGAGCCATTTGCACTGACACGTTCTTCTTTCTTGGTAGCACCATCATCTGTGCTTTCCTGTGCCATAACATTCGTTGAAAAAAGTGCAAGCACTGCGGCTACCATCAAATAACGAAGTTTTTTACCCATAACACTTCCTACGTTAGTGCCCCATTTAGGGACGTTAAAAAAAAACTTTACCAATGTTAGAATTTACACGGCTTATTCTCAAATTTTTATCTGAGAAAAGCCCATACGGCAAGATAGGCTACACCTTTTTGAACTGTTTAGCAAGATCGCATAGGTTTCCCAAAAAGACTTAAGTATTATTTTTTTGATTTTTGTCAATTTTTGTATGCAGGGCCCGGCCTTTTTGCTCGCAAATACGGCCGGGTGCTCGCCCTATTTGCAAACAAATACGGGCTCGCTTTGCTATTTATCAATGACATTGCCGACCAGATCGTATTCCGCGGCCTCCACAACCTCGACTTTGACAAAGTCTCCGATTTCCGCAGGTTCCTGATCACATGTCTCATACGAAAGATAAACCTGACCATCGACCTCTGGTGCCTGCCCGTAATATCTTCCCTGAAGCACAAGTTCATGCTCCG
>JAZRWV010000304.1:0-30653 GCA_045599925.1 Myxococcota bacterium | reverse complement strand
GGGTGTGTAATTGATGGATCTGAAAGTGGTGCAAATGCGACGGTCGAAACCCAAACAGAGGTGTATATCGATTTGGACAGTACCAAAGAGGGTGCGCTAGGGTTGATTTTTGGTATGCCGCCAATCGACGATCGATTGGATTATACAGCGGGTGATCGCGAAGACTGGCGATATATTGTTGTTACAGAACCAGGCAATATGTCGATTCGAATCAATATCGATGAACCGAATTCACTGGATGGTGGATGGAATATTATTGATTCAGAAGGCCGAACGCTTCATCGCGAATCATTCAGCAAATCACAGGGGTATTATGAGCCGGCACCGTTTCCTGTAAAACGTGGCGTGTATTATTTCCAGACGTTTGCAACGGGTGGAAAGTCGATTTATACGATTGGTACAAGTTTCACTCCGACGGCTGTAGCTGAAGTGCCTGTTGTCGCGAAAGTGGAAGAAGAGGAAGAGACACCGGTCGTTGAAACGAGCAGTGGATCGAAATCGCATCGCAGCGGCAAGAGTAGTCATAAGTCGGACAGTTCATCAGAAACATCTTCAAAATCTTCGAAACCTGCAAAAGAAGAGACTGGTGGTACAAGACTTGTGGGCGAAATTACGGTCATGACGGAGCAGAAGGATGGATCGTATGAAGTGACGGTTCGCGGGGTCGGCAAGGATAAAGGTGTCGAATCCGGAGCTGTTGGAACCATCGATGGTACGTCCATTAAGATTGAAATGACGCAGTGTTTCAATACGTCATGCAGAGCATTGATTCCTGCCAAGGCGAATCCCAAATCACTTAAGAAAGGTGCTAAGGTGATTTTCAGAATTTAGGTCAATAATTTAGGTAAAATAAGAATTAAGAAGGGGGTTGGGTGAATCCAGACTCCTTTTTTTTGTGTGTATTCCGAGGCACGGAAATACATAAAACCGGGTTAAAGATTGTTCTGCTGGTGTTTTGAAAACATCAGAATAAAGGACCGGCGTAGGAACTAGCCGGTCCGCGAAGCCGTATTGAGCGTATGCGAAAAAGGCGAAGCTTTCCTCAAAAAAAGACTTCAGAATGGATGAAATTGAAGCGAAAGTCTGCGGTCTGAATATTGAAATGGGCAAGGTGGAATGCTAAGAAGGCGCGGGTCTGGAACCATGAGTCTGGACAACTGGGGAAATTACAATGCCGAGAAAACCTGCTAAGTTGAATGGTGAAAAAATGAATCGAAAATTATTCTTTATTCTTGCTGCTTTGGCTGTTCCGACTTCAGCTCATGCACAATCCATAGAGCCAATTTTTAATGAAACGCTTTCGGGCGACATGATTGTAACCGGAAATGCGATTGGATTGAGCTTTGAGAAGGGGCAGAACTGTCCGGGAACTTTTAATGGGATTGGTACATTCATTTCGATGGATGCGTCGTTGCAGGATGTCACTCCTGCTTGTACAAGCGGTTCGTGGCCGAAGGGAACGACAGAAGACTGGACAAAGAATGGATCCATGGCTGTGCTCGATCTGCCGGCAGGGGCGATTGTGAAACATGCAGAACTTATCTGGGCTGCATCCTATCGATATTCGACCGATTCGGTTGCTGATCATATCGAAGACAGTGTAAAGTTCATAGCAGAAGACAAGTCCAAATCGATGATGGTTCCGGCCGCATCGAGTAAAATAATCAATTATAATGGAGGTTTTTCTGCCTATTATTATCTGAATCATTCAGATGTTACGGCGTTTATCAACGATAATGGCGGTGGAAAATATTCTGTCAATGCGCTTCCCGGTGTGCAGAAGGAGGGGACAAGCGGGGTTAATGGTGGTGGATGGACACTGGCTGTTGTGTACAGTCTTTCCGGCAATGATACACTTCCGACTCGCAACATCACACTCTATATTGGTGATCGATTTGTTGAGGAAAATGCGGTTGCCAATTATTCCATGAACAATTTCTGTGCACCGGATTCCGGCAGAGTGACTGGTAAAATCTTCGTAAGTGCCCTCGAAGGGGATGCAACTTCATCCGACAGTTATATTGGTGATGCACTGATACTGGCCAAAACAGAGTCTTCCGACGGTTCCGTGCTCTCAGGCCCCAACAACGCAAAAAACAATTTCTTTGCTTCGCAGATAAACAAAAGTGACGGTACGCTTGATACGCGCGGTTCGTTTGGCAATGTAAATCATAAAGTCAACATGTCAAACGGCCAGGCAACACTCGTTTCCGGTGCACGTCAGGGATGGGATATCACGACATTGCCTCTCAAGGATGGTGATATCGAAAACAAACAGACGTCTGCTGTTGTTCGCGTAAGTACCGGTAAAGACTCGTTGGTTCCGACACTTGTGGGTTTCCAGATCGATGTCAATGCCCCAAATTTTGAAGGCAGTGTGATTAGTCTGTCCAATAATGAGCCCTTGCCGGGGGATGGATTTAATGCGACACTTCATTTGACGAATGAAAATGGAAATGCGGATGCTGTCGATACCGCTGTCTCATTTTATCTGACGAAGGAAATCAATGTGATGACATCCGGTGTTTCATGTGTTCCGGCAGTCGATGTTGATCCTTCTCTGAAAAAATGTTCTGTCGATGGGGGGACCATTGCGTTGGGGGGAACAAAAGATCTGACGCTTAACCTCGAACTGCCTGAAGACGGCATCAATGATGATAATAAAGGCGTTTTCAATATTTATGCGGATGTGAACTACAATTATTCGAGTTGTACGGGCGGCGCGAGTCTTCATGGCAGATTTTTCAGCGATATCGATATGAATGTCGATTGGAAAATTCCGTATCTCGATGCCGATATTACGAGCAAAACACTTGAAAATGGCCAGATTGAATACACGGTGACCATTACGAACAAGGGGGAATCCAGTGTGAATGGTCTGACTGTTGATCTCGATTTTGACAGCACCAAAGCCGGTTATGTTGCCGGAACAACTGAGATTGATGGCGTCAATCAGAACGACAATTCAAAGAATTCGATGTTTTATGACGAATCAAAAGTCAATGATGGAACACTGAACCCTGGAGAATCCGTGACAATCAGTTTTGTTCTGAATGCCGATGAACTGCCGGTGGATTATGTCGTGACTGCGACGGCAGATCCCGATGGAACTTCCGGAAAAAATCCGGGAATAACGGCTTCGATTGAAACCAGTCTCAGCAGTTGTGGTGATGGAAAACTCGGCAATAACGAAGAATGTGATGATCACAATACGAAGGATGGCGACGGATGTTCTTCGACATGCAAGGTTGAAACAGGCTATGTGTGTGTTCACGTCGATGACTGTGAATATTGTGATGTCGATACGGATGGTGATGAACTTCCCGATAATTATGAAGAAGTGATTGGAACTGATCCGACCAAGCCTGATACAGATGGGGATGGTGTGAAGGATGGCATAGAAGTCTTTGGCAGCACCGATCCGTTGAATGCCGATACGGATGAGGATGGGCTTTGCGATGGCTCTCAGACTGTTGATGACGTTTGCAATGGCGGTGAGGATAAGAATAATAATGGCATCGTCGATGAGGGGGAAACGGATCCGGCCAAAGCGGACACGGATGGCGATGGTCTTAAGGATGGCATAGAAATATTAGGTCACACCGATCCGACCAAAGCGGATACGGATGGCGACGGGCTTTGTGACGGTTCTGAAACAGTCGGCAACTGCAAGGGTGGTGAAGATAAGAATAATAATGGCATCGTCGATGAGGGTGAAACAGATCCGACTCAGTCGGATACGGATGGCGATGGCATCATGGATGGCATTGAAGTTTTTGGCGATAATCCGACCGATCCGACCAAAACGGATACGGATGGCGATGGCCTTTGCGATGGATCGCTTGAGGTTGACGGTGTCTGTAAATCCGGTGAGGATAAGAACAACAATGGACGTGTCGACGCGAATGAAACGAATCCCAACAGGCGTGATACGGATGGCGACGGCCTGAGTGACGGAATTGAGATTTATGGTGATAATCCGACGAATCCTTTGAATGCCGATACAGATGGTGACGGGCTTTGTGACGGTTCTGTTGCGGTTGGCAAGTGTGTCGGCGGTGAAGACAGGAACGACAATGGCCGACGGGATGACGATGAAACCGATCCGAATAATGCCGATACGGACAGGGGCGGTGTACCCGATGGACAGGAAGTCAAGCAGGGAACGAATCCATTGCGAGCCTGTGATGATACCGATTCATGCACGGATGATGGCGGTAACGGCGATGGCGATGGTGATGGTAACGGCAGTTATGGCGATATCAATCATGCTGGTGCCTATGCCGATGACTGTGCCTGTCAGTCGGTGATGGACAAGACGACTTCGCGTTTCCCGTTGTTGGCTTCTATATTTGCGATATTTGGCGGAGCTTTGCTGGGGTTCAGACGTCGCAGGGATCGTGTATAAAAAAGCGGGAAGCCGGGGCGTATTGGCGTGAGCCGATAGCCCCGGCCAGCGGCTGCGTATTGGCGTGAGCCGATAGCAGCCGAATAAAAATCCCAAAATGTGTATTAAAATTGTGTGTATCATTTTTATGGAAACACGGGCTATGGCTTTGCCATACGCCCTTTGAATGCTCGCTATTTTCCTCCCTCTGGTCGGTCAATACGCGAGCATTTTTTTGCATTTGTTGCACATGAGAAAATCATATTTTGATGCGTTTGACGTTTTGATAAGACAAAAATGATTTTTTTTGCTTTAATCTTAAAGAGAATCCATCTAAACTCTTGCAGACTTTTTTTTAGGAGGCATGTTCGATGAAACAGTTTAAACTTCTTACGATTGGTTTGAGTGCGATGGCCGCCATGTGTATGGCTGGCTGTGACAAAGGTGATACCATTGGCGGGTGTATGACGAGCAGTGATTGTCCGCATCCGGCACTCTATAAATGTGATACGGAGCGAAATGCCTGTCTGGAGATAAATCCTCCGCATTGTTCGGATCAGAAGATGAATTCTGATGAAACAGATGTCGATTGCGGCGGTTCATGCGATCCATGTGCTGAAGGTGAGTCCTGCGATGTGAATGCAGACTGCATGACTCATAAATGTAATGATGGCGAATGCGTTATAGTGTCCTGCGAAGATGCTGATGATTGCAAGGGAACCGGTCACAGCTGTGATGACGGTGTTTGCAATACATGCAGTGATAAGATTCAGAATGGTAACGAATCCGATGTCGACTGCGGCGGTAAGAATACCGGTTGCGAAAAATGCGATAATGACAAGAAATGCAGCACAAACAGCGACTGCAAATCGGGAACCTGTGGTGAAGGCAACACCTGCGAAGCTGTTGCATGCACCAGCAGCAAAGATTGCAAGGAAACAGAAACCTGTGAAGACAGTAAATGCATTTCCTGCAGTGACGGTATCATGAATGGTAATGAAACGGCTATCGACTGCGGCGGCGAACTTTGCCAGAAATGCGGTCTGGGAAAAGGCTGTGCTACTAATGATGACTGCGATGGTGAGTTGGTTTGTGAAGGTGAAGTCTGCACCGAAAAAGGCGTCACACCGGTTGATCTCTGCGCAAACAATCAGAAAGATGCCAATGAAACTGACGTCGATTGCGGCGGGTCTTCGGGGTGTACAGCCTGTGAAGCCGGAAAAGCATGCAATGAAAATAGTGATTGCCAGCCAGGTCTTGCCTGTATCAACAATGTCTGTGGTGTCGATACCTGTACAAACGGTCAAAAAGATGCGAATGAGTCGGATGTCGACTGCGGCGCAAATTCCGGATGCAAACGCTGCACGACGGATCAGCACTGTAGCAGCAATGATGACTGTGAGTCATTCACTTGCTCTGCTGACGGTTTGTGCGTACCGGGCGCATGCACTTCTGCCGCAGCCAATGATATCATCATCAACGAAGTCTTTACGAATCCTTCGACAGCCAGTGATCTCTATCATTCTGCCAGCAAGCAGATGAAATATATTGAGCTTTACAACAATTCAAACGACAAACGTTATCTCCAGGATTTGAAAATCGAGGTGAAAGCTTCTGATGGCAATACTCGCGCTATTTCAATGACCGGATGTATTGACAAAAAGACTTACCTCGTCCTCTATCCGACTGAACTGAAAGCTCTCAGCATTGACGCGAAAAGCATGGCAAATGCAGAACTTGATGCAGCATTGCCGAATGCTTCAAATTACACGATGAAACTCGTCAACAAAGGGACAGGGGCGCTTATTCATGGCGCCAGCATTCCTGATATGTCAGATTCTGCTGGTGTTTCTGCTGCTCGTCCCGCTTCACCGAGCCAAAGTGAAGGACTTGATACATTTGTTAAACACAATTCGATTCCTGTGGATGGCGGTGGAACCACCGAAAATCCTCATTCCCCCGGATTGCCTAACAATGTTGGTATCCCGATGGGTTAATCATGAAAAAAATCCTCGCCTTTATGACTTTTTTGATGCTGATTTCTGCATGCAGTGATGATGATACATCCGTCTCATTGTGCGCATGCGAGCCAGATGAGTATTGTGTCGATGATGTATGTTATCCTACGGATTCATCCATCATTCCGGCACCGAAAGAGTAGTTAAAAAGCCGATGGTCTTTCGGGACTGTCGGCTTTTATGATATGAAAAAAGCCTCGGAATTGCTGTTCCGAGGCTTTTGTGCATTATTGCTTCACTTTGGGAAGTGATGCATTGGATTCATATTTTTGAACCGCATGATTAACCATATTTTTAGGGATTAATGGCATTTCCGGTATTTCCATTAATTCAGATTGAGGCGTTTGCCAATTTGGATTGTATTCAGCCTCACGTCCTTTCTTAATGCGTTCAATTGCATCCATTTCATCTTTCATCAGAACGTCATTGACCTGTTTCTCAACGAGTCCACCGGCAGGCTTGAATATTTCAGTGGATTCATCGTCGTTCAGTTCTGCTTGCGTTCCATCAGGATTGACCGGTTTCGTGTCGATAATATTGCCGTTTTCATCTTTTAATACGGCCTTGCTGAAACCGGCTTTAATGGCATCAAATCCAATGCCGAAAACACTCATCACATTGGAAACGGCAATAAAAGCATTCGGATCGATTTCTTTAACAGATTTAAAGATTTCCTGTGATTCGCGTTTTCTGGCAACGAGAAAGATTGTTTTTCGATGCTGTTTTGTGTACCAGCCAATCGATTCAAAAAGAGTGGCACCACGATGATGTTTGTGAATAATCCGATCGGCAATTTCACGGTATTTGGATGTAAAAATAAACATCTGAACAGACTGACGGCGACCGTTGCTGCTCATGTCAACAGCATAGGCGGAAACCCCCATGAATACAAAGCCGTATGCAACCGTTTCCAATGTGCTGTCAGGAAGCAGAATGGATGATCCAATCACACAGGCATCAAAAATGAGATAAACCTTTCCCCAGCTGACATTTTTGTATTTGGAAACAATCATGACGACGATGTCGGAACCGCCGGTTGAGGCCCCTCGAAGAAGATAAGTTCCGCAGCCGGTTCCTGCAATGATGCCGCCCATGATAGCACTTAACAGGCGATCCTGAATGATGGGATGATCCGGAACAGAAATCAGAGAACGTATCCATTCCTGAATATAAGCAATGATTGCAATCTTATCCGGTTCAAATGGCTTGCCGGGAATGGGGATAATCGCCAGGAAAAAAACAATTCCAAGGATGCCAAAGACTGTTTTAATGCTAAAATCACGGCCAAGAATAATCCAGGCTATGATGCAGAGAATGATGTTAACCCCGAGATAAGTTACCCAAATCGGGATTTCAGTCACGTAGTAGATCATGGCGCAGATACCGCCTAGTCCGCCGCCGACAAATCCCTGAGGAAGAACGAAAATGTTCCAGGCACAGGCGTAGCAAACGAGTCCAATTATTATCCAAAAAACATCTTTCGTTGTTGAAAAGAGCTTTGCGATATTCACACTCACGATGAAAACTCCATTGACATGCCGCATAATGCGGGAATCCGGCCGCGCTTTACCTCAAACAAGCATAGATTTCCAGATTTATGAGATCTGTGTGTTACAAAATTGATGAATCTTTAAGAATATGGAAATCCTTAATCTTGAATGCCCTTTTTGTGACAAAAAGCTGTACAAGAAGTAGTGCGTATCATTGATTTGCAATACTTGGTGACAAATCGATGACATAAAAGGAATAGAAATAACGCTAATTGCGTTTTAAATGGGATAAAAACGCATTTTCCTCAGTCCAAATGCATTGAATTCAACTTAAATATCAACCTTGTAAAAGGCTTATAAATACGCACTGGTCACATGAAAAATCACGTATTGCAAATCACACTGGCTTTGTTGCTATTTACGCTGATGCCAGTATTGGCGCAAGCTCAGACAGTTCGCGAGCTGACACTTTCTGAAGCTGTTGAAATTGCGCAGAAAAACTCCAAAGCCTGGGCACAGTATGATGCTCGCGAGGAGAATGCAAAGGCCCAATATAAAGAAGTTGAATCCCACTGGTGGCCCATACTAACCATAGATTCTACGCTTTTATTCTGGACTGATAAGTCTGAAATCGAAGTCATTGATAAGGATGAAATAAAACAGAACGTCGTGGATGCTGCGTCCAATCTGGATCTCTCTGAAGCCGCAGCAAGTTTGGATCCTACGACACTTATGCTTCTTCAGGGATTAATTCCTTCCATTAAAAGTGCCGGTGCTTCTGCTCTCAATCAGATGAGTGGGCCTCTTTTGGATGGAATTCCTGGCAGTATTCAGCTCAAGGATCAGTTTACATTTACGATTGGTGCGACACTTAAAATGCCACTAACGCCGTTGTTTAAGGTCTATCAGGCCGGAAAACTTGCACAGCTTGGCATTGAGAATGTGGATGTCGAACGTCGGGCTAAAGCTCTTTCCATCAGTTATGAAGTCACTGAGGTTTACCTCAAACTCGTCTATGCCCAGTTGATGTGTGATGTCGCAAATGAAGCATTGGAAACCATCACAAAACATGTCGAAATGGCTGAGAAATACGAAGCCGTCGGAATGATTTCTCATTCAGATGTCTTGTCAGCTCAGGTTGAACAGCTCAAAGCAAAACAAAATGTTGTGGAAGCTCGTAACGGTACTCGACTCGCCAGTCTTAAACTCGCACAGGTTCTTGCACTCGGGCGAGGCGTTGAAGTTAAGGCTCTTGATACCCCACAGACAGCTTATAATATTCAGCTTGATTCTCTTGATTCCTATCAACAGCTGGCAATTGAACATCGTACAGAACTCGAACGCATTGAGATTGGTCAGAAAGCCGCAGAGAGAAAGAGAAAAATCGAATTGCTCGATTATGTTCCTCAAATTGCTCTCGTAGGGTCTTATCAATACGGATATGGAATTGATCTGCTAAATCCATCCAATCAGGGGCTTATTGGACTCATGATGAGCTGGACCGTCTTTGACGGGATGGGACATTATTACGGGGCAAAAAAGGCTTCTCTTGAAGCCGCAGAACTCGATGGAAAAGCTTCAGAAGCTCGGGATCTCATTGAGCTTGAAGTCAGTTCAAAATATCTTGCCCTGGAAACCGCAATTGAACGCGTAAAACTGACACAACAGGCATTATCGCTTGCAGAAGAGAATTTGCGTACTGTTACAGCCAGATTTGTTCAGGGAGAATCCGTTAATACGGATGTCCTTACTGCACAAACTAAATATGCGGCTGCAAGAGCTGATGACGTCAAAGCTCGTGTCGATATCCTTATCGCTTATGCAGGACTCAAGCTCAGTCTTGGCAATGATCCATCCCTTGAACCGGGAGCTTTGCAGTAATGGCTGGTAAATACGATAAACTCATTATGCGTACAGCTCGCGAACAATTCGTTCAGGCTGGGTTCTGCGGTTCCCGAATTGATAGTATTGCTCAAAATGCAAAGATCAATCGAAAGATGATCTATGACTTTTGTCATACAAAAGATGAAATTTATATGACCGTTCTCAGTGAAGTTTCACGAGAAGTCATGGCACGTTTCAATGAAGCTTTTCTGCAGATGAACGGTTCGATTCAAAATATATATGCCGAGCTCTTTGATGTTCTCGAAAATTCAGGTGATTTTGTCCGGCTATGGGCTTGGGAACGCATGTTTCCTACCATTCATGGTCCTAGAATTCTCGAAACAGCAAATGTCATCTTCGAAAAAACGAGAAATCTCATTATTGAAAGAAGTCAACGTGGGCTTTTACCTCAAATCGATGCCAATTGTTTTGAAGCCATTGAAGCTCTCTGTCATGGTTATATGCTTACAGCTGCCATGTATTTCAGATGCGACCCAGAAACGGATGCCATTGAAGAGCAGACTTCAGAACATTCGAACATGCAGAATAGTCCTGCACTTCGAAGACTCGACATGTCTATGAATATTCAAAATATCGTGCTCAATAGCATTGAACACGTCATTAGGGATACAGTACAACCATGAGAAAATATATTCATATCGGCCTTTCAGGGCTTGCTGCTATTTTTCTCCTTTTTAGTGTAAATGGGTGTGATATCACTTTAAATGACTTGACGAATCCCAAACAGGAAACAGAAAACCAGCCTGTTACCGGACTTATCAATGCCACTGAAATCGATGTTGCAAGTAAAGTCCCTGGGCGAATTACGAAGATTCACGTTCTGGAAGGTCAGCATGTGAAGACCGGTGATTTGCTGGCAGAACTTACTGTCGATGAGCTTGATGCCAAGTTGCATCAGGCTTCTGCTGCGATTTCTGCTGCAAAAGCACAACTCGCACTCGCTCATAAAGGCGCAAGACCTCAGGAAATTAAAGCAGCTGCAAATCAGGTCGAAGCCGCTAAAGCTCAGGTCGAAGTCACTAAAAAAATGCTCGACCGTGTGCAGAATCTTCTCGATGAAAAAGCCATTCCACAGGCCAAATACGACGAAGTCGAGTTCAAATATCAGGTCTCTCTTGCTCAGCTCGAAATGGCTGAAGCTAAACTCGATGCTCTAAATAAAGGCGCTCGGGATGAAGAAATTCGCGCGCTCGAAGCTCTCGTGGAAAGAGGCGAAAGTGTCGCAGCTGAAATTGAAATTTATAAAAAAGAACGCGAACAACTTGCCCCCATTGATGGCGAAGTCTCTAAGATTATCGTTCACGAAGGAGAACTCGCAAATACCGGTTATCCCATCGTTACTATCGTTAAACTCGATGACATATGGGCTTCTTTCGCCGTTCGCGAAGATAAACTCAAAGATATCAGAATCGGTAATAAGGTTTCTGTCGAAATCCCTGCGCTCGATAAAACTGTCACCATGACGGTCGCCAATATCTCTGCAATGGCTGATTTCGCTACTTGGAGAGCAACTTCCGACAGAGATCGCTTTGATCTCAAAAGTTTTGAAGTCAAGCTTAGACCAATAGAACCCGTCGATGGCCTTAGACCTGGTATGACCGCAAGATGGCATTATTGATTTAGATTTTTATATATCGCTCCGTTGAGTCGTTTTTGTTGAATCATGTTTTTTCTTAAGGGATTCATAGAGTTTCTGACGATCATCTTTAGACGTCCGAAATTTGCCGTGATGACGGCTATTATGGTCTTCGCAATTGTCACTGTCATTAGTATTTTCTGGCAAAAGGCGATTACTGATATCCCTGTGTATGTTGTCGATCACGATAATTCGACGGTGAGTCGTTCGATTCGACTCTTTTTTGATTCGGCATCTGAACTCAAAGTCCTTGGAACTCTGGATTCGCTTGAAGAGGCTAAAGACATCCTCTATCAGGGAGATGTTGCTGCTGTTATCTATATTCCTGAAGGAACTTCAGAGGCGATTAAAACGCAGAATGGTGCTCATGTTATCAGCTATATCGATGGCACAAATATGCTTTTGGCTAAAAACGCTGATAAAGCAATTCAGACTGTCGTAAAAATGGCTTCTGTTGGTGTTTCCATGATTGCCATGCAGAGACAGGGACTTCCAAAACACGCTCTTATGGGCGCTCTTCAGCCCATTAACCTCGATGTCGAGAGGCCTTTTAACGTCTATACAGCTTATTCAGTTTATCTGCTGCCTGTTCTCATCTTCTTCTGCCTCAACATCTTCACTTGTATTATGACGAGTGCATGTTTTCAGGAACCTCTGAAACCTGCTATTAAATCTCATCATTATCGCAGAAGATTCTATTACTTTGGAAGACTCACCGCTGTCTTTGTCCTCGCCATGATTATGGGCTTGCTCATTTATATGGTGGCTCTTCCCATTATTGATATTCATCTCGCTGGAACTCCTTTCATGGCTCTCAGCTCTTTGGTCGCTTACATCATCCTTTCGATGCTCTTGTTTACGTCCATTAATCTGATGATGCCCATTGCCGTTTCCATGTCTGTTGCATACCTCACATGCATGCTTTCTGTCATGTTCTCCGGCTTGACTTGGCCCCTCGAAATGATGCCCTGGTGGATGCAGATATTTGTCGTTTGGATTCCTCTCACTCCTTTCCTTCAGTCTGTTCAGATGTTCTTATATCAGAATGTTTCCTGGGCTGATCTCCATCAGTTCCACGAAATGTTCGTCAAACAGGCAATTCTTTATATCTGTGTGACATTTGCTCTCGTTCGCGTTCACGATGTTATTATCTTCACGCAGTGTAAGTTCGAGAAAAGAAAATTGAGAAAAAATGCCGGTTTGGTTCCCGCACTCGCAGGGAATGGCGGTCCGGTACCCGATGTAAATTCTCGTCTTACTGTCGTTCAGTCTGATAATTTCAGCCAGAACGATAAGAATAATATCGATGTTCCTTCTGATAACATTGATAGTTCAAGCGTTCAGAATGAGATTCCACCTGAAAATGCAAACAATTCCGATGCTCTGACAGAACAGAATCATAAAAACCTTAAAAATATGACAGAGGCTGATTCCAGCACCACTTCTGAAATTCCAGCACCAAGCATGCGGGAATTGCTTAAAGCCATTGAGGATTCTGCTAATCAAAATACTTCAAAACCGGTCATTCATTTGCCTGATGGGGCTCAAAATAATGAAAAACATGTGGAGGATATTCAATGAAAAAAATCCTTCAGGCCATTATTCCCCATCTTTGCTTTTGGCGTGAAATCGCAGATGAAGCAAAATACAGTGTCAAATCGGTTCTTCCTCTTGTCATTGCTCTCGCTTTGCCTCTCGTCTACCCATCTCTGATTTCTCTGACTTATTCCAATCAAACCGTCGTCGAAAGGACTGTCGTCGTTCTCGATCTCGATAATTCCCAAATCAGTCGCGATCTGCTGGTGGCAATTAATGGCACTCAGGGTGCCGATATTACTAGATTTGTCGATTCAATTGATGAGGGTAGACAGGCCGTTATTTCCAGAGAAGCGGATGTCTTTCTTTTCATTCCAGAAGATTTTTCAAGCAATATCAAATCATTTCGACAGGGAAATCTCAAAGCATACGTTTATGCAACAAATATGATGACTTATGCTGCCGCTATGACTGGTGTGCAGTTGTCTGTTCTCGGAAAAAATATAGAAATTGCTACTGAACAGGTTACAGCTCAGAAAGGCATTACTGGTGAGCGGGCTGTGAACGTACTCGATCCCATTCGATATGAAGAACATATGATGTATTCTCCTGCATTGGCCTATTCATCTTATGTCAGTCCAATGCTCTTCATTATCGTTTTTCATCAGATGGGGCTTCTCATCCTCGCTTTTAGTATCGGATATCACCGAGAAAAAGATGAGAAATTTAAGAAGAAAAAACTTTGGTTTATCGATTATTTCTGGCGATATCTTTTCTATTATTTCTTCATCGCGCTTGGAACTATTACTGTTTATAAGTTTATCTGTCCTCTGTTCGGATGGCCGAATGCCAATCCGGAAGAGATGATGAAACTCATTCTGCTTCTGGTTTTCTGCCAGATTCCGATGTCAATTGTACTCGCCTCGGTCTGCAAGGATCGATTTACAAGTTTCCAGTTTATCCTTGGCCTTTCTCTCGTTTTTTTCACGATGAGCGGCTATGTGTGGCCTCGTTATGCCATGCCGGAATGGGTTAAAACTGTGACCGATTATCTCGGAGTGGTTCCCACTGCTAGTGCCATGCGGCGTATTGCTTTTAAAGGTGGAACACTCGCTGATTGCGGCCCTGAAATCTGTAAGTTGCTTGAGCTCTTCAAATTGTATCTCGTTATTTCACTCATCTTTGTTCATCGAGATCTGCCTGTGCGTTTCGTAAAACGGCTTTTTTCAAAGAAACACACAGATAACGCGCCAGCAGAGACTCAAAATAATACGCTACTTCCTTTGTAATTTTTTTATGGGCCTTGCTATTGACCTGCGGCCAATACGCAAGGCAACGCGGTCTATCGCTCATCGCGATACGGCCGCGTGAAGAATTTGAATAGAATCATTGCAGACTGAAGTCATATCAGGTTAAAGAGACGCACAGCGTATTCCGGTATTCATCCGGTAGAATCAGAAAACCCGCATCTGGCGGGTTTTGTCTTGTTTTTTAGCCCAAAAATATAGAATGTATCAGTTCGATCCGAAATTATTTAATCCTCAGCAACTCGAAGCCGTCCTTCACGACGAAGGTCCCATGCTTGTACTGGCTGGCGCCGGTAGTGGTAAAACTCGCATTATCGCACACAGGGTGGCGTATCTCATCGACTATCGTAATGTCGATCCGGGATCGATTGTGGCCGTTAGTTTTACCAATAAAGCCGCTCGTGAACTTCGCGAACGTGTGGCCACTCTCATCGGAAATGACAAGGCCAGACGCTGCCACTTGTCGACATTTCATGCCCTGGGGGCTGATATCTTGCGAACTCATATCGGAAAACTCGGTTGGAAAATGCCGTTCGCAATCATCGATAATGACGATCAAAAAGCCATTATCAAAAGTGTCCTCAAAGATCTCCATCTGCAAGGCTCTTCTTATGATCCTGATAACTTGCTTGGGTTTATTTCTCGAGTCAAAACGGCTCATGTCGCCCCTCTCGATATGCCCGGAATGCGCTGGAATCCACAGGGACGTACAATGGCTAAAATATTTGATCATTACCAAATCATTCGCAAATCGATGAATGCTATCGACTTTGACGACATGATTGCTCTGCCAACCGAATTGTTCGAACAATTCGAAAACGTGCGTCAGCAATATGCATCAGCCTGGAAATACCTCCTCGTCGATGAATATCAGGATACCAATGCTCTGCAGTTTAAAATGCTTCAGCTGCTCTGTCGCGATCGCGCAAATATCATGGTCGTTGGTGATGATGATCAGTCCATCTACGCATTTCGTGGCGCAGATTCAACACATATCCTCGAATTTCCAACTCTTTTTGATAAGGTTCGCGTCGTTTCTCTCGAACAGAATTATCGTTCAACACAGGTCATTCTCGATGCAGCCAATGCTGTGATTGCTCAAAATGCTAAACGACATCAGAAAAATCTCTGGAGCATGGTGAAAACTGGTGAAAAAATACATGCATTCACCTGCTCAACACCAGAAGAAGAAGCCGCTTTTGTCGTCGAACAGCTCAGTCAGCTTCGTGCTGTGCGGGAGCTTGATTACCGTAATATCGCAATTCTTTATCGCACCAATCCTCAAAGCCGCGTCCTCGAAGAAAAACTTGTTGAGGCTATGATTCCATATCGGGTCGTGGGTGGTTCCAAATTCTATGACCATGCTGAGATTCGTGACCTCATCTTTTACCTCAGAGCTGCTTTTTCATTTCATGATGAACTCGCTCTGCGTCGCATCATTAATACTCCTCGACGAGGTGTGGCTGCGGCTTCTCTGGCTCGAATCGATGAGGTTTCAAAAACTGAAAATATCTCGTTTTTTGAGGCCATTAAGCAGGAATGTCAGGGGACTGGTCTTCAACCTGCACCTCGCATGAAGTTGACTGAATTCGTCGATTTGCTCGAAAAATATCATCGCCGGTTCATGGCAAAATCCGAACCCATTGCTGTGACAATGCAGGCTTTTATCGATGATATTCACTACGTCGCATACCTTCAGAGTTCCAGCAGTTCAGACGAAAATGCACATCGTCGAATGGAAAATGTCGAAGAACTCCTCAATGCCATTAGTGCATACGAACGCCGTGAAGGTTCGGATTTGTTTGGCTTTTTGCAAAGTGTTGCCATTGAACCTCCTCAGAATAAAGAAGAAGAAAATCCAGATGAAGTCACTTTGATGACGCTTCATGCTTCTAAAGGTCTCGAATTCGATGCCGTTTATATCGTTGGTGTGGAAGAAAATCTGTTGCCGCATGCAAATTCTCTTAAAGAACCTGCACTTTCCGAAGAACGTCGACTTTTTTACGTTGGTATTACAAGGGCGAAAAAGTATTTAACTCTCACTAATACGAGAAACCGCCGAAAAATGTACGAAACCATCGATATCGAACCTTCCAGATTTTTGAACGATATCCCGAAAAGTACCATCGAATACGCCCTCCCCAATGCGTCTGAAGCCGTAAAACAAATTCAAAAAGAAAAAGATGATTTGATGGCTGCTCGCTTTGCTCAAGTGAAAGAGTTGTTAAAGTAAATAAAAAATTGGACTTTTGGCCACATGTAGGTATATTGCGCCGCAAGGGCGGGCTTTTGGGGGAATTTAACTCATGGAGAGTACAAAATGTCAGAATTAGAGACAAAAAAATATTCGACTGATGAATTACGTCCGATGCTGAGCCTGAATGCTGGCGAAAAAAATGCAAAATCGGATGAAAAAACAGAAGAAGAGCAGGAAGCTCTTTGGACTCGTTCGCTCGAATTCTTTCGCGATATGAAAGTTGCTTCGCAGCTTAAACATTCTTAATTACATCTGTCGTAACGAAAAAAAGGCTGTCAGAATCAATCTGGCAGCCTTTTTTTTCATCTGGAGTCTAAACTCCGAATTCATCATTAATCCGGCATCGGGTCTTCACCAGCGCGATCAATCGAATAACGCGATGCACCTGTAGCTTCCACTTCGCTCTTGAGACCATATTTTTTTGAAACTTGATCAAATTCGTCAAGTACGAGTCGCATGACTTCGCGCTTTTTGCGGAATGGCATAAAGGCAGATTTAAAGCCATCGACAACGAGTCTTTTGACTTCGTCATAAGTCAGATGGAAGATTTGGCAGGCGAGTTTGTATTCATCTGTAATGGTCGTATCGGTGACGAGTCTGTTGTCTGTATTGAGTGTGACGCGAAGACCGAAATCCATATAGAACTTAAGTGGATGATTCTCAATGGCATCGACAGCAGTCGTCTGAACATTGCTTTTTAAGCATACTTCAAGTGGAATTCTGTGGTCGTTGACATAATTGAGGAGGTCGCCATTTTCGCGCAGTCTTGTTCCATGCCCGATTCGGTGCGCATTGCAGTCGTGAATGGCCTGATGAATGGAGCTAGGACCGTAAGCTTCGCCGGCATGAACTGTCGAATTGAGGTTATTTTTGCGGACGTATTCAAAAGCTTCGCGATGTTTTTCAGCAGGATTGTCGACTTCACCTCCGGCGAGGTCAAAACCGACGACGCCTTTATTTTTAAAAGCAACAGCGAGTTCGGCGAGGCGTAGCGAGGTCTGAGGCGGCATATGGCGAAGAGCACAAATGATCTGGCCACTCATAATCCCGTATTTTTTCTTGGCTTCGCGAAGACCGGCAGCAACAGATTCAACTATCACTGGTAACGAAAGTCCATTGCGTTGATGAAGAATTGGGCTATATCGGACCTCGATATAACGGCAATTTTCAAGTGCAGCATCTTCTGCCAGTTCAAATGCAATCCTGGTTAGTGCATCTTCATCCTGCATCACGAGCAGTGTCGTATCAAAGACGCGAAGATAACTCTCAAGGTTTTCATGAATACCACCAATATTCAGGATTTCCTTGAGCTTTTGAGAATCATACGAAGGTAGTGGAATATTGCGTTCCTGGGCGAGTTCAATGAGCGTTTCAATGCGCAGCGAACCGTCGAGATGGACATGAAGATCCGTTTTGGGAATATCGTGCAGGAAAGCGTCTGACAGCTGATTCATGTGTACCTCCGCGTTGATAGTTGTAAATTGACCAAAATATAGGTCGTTCTATCAAATTTAATGCGCTGATAAATGGAAATCAATAAAATTTATGGTTGTGTTGGTTAATGGGCGCGCCTTTTTCTGCGAAATACGGCTCGCATGACGCATTTCTATCGCCTTTCGGGCGATACGAAATGCGTTTTATGCTGTTAAAAAAAACATCCGGGAAAGCTATAGAAAGAATATTCATTAATATTTCTTAGAATGCTCGTAATGAATGCTGGTGATTTGGCTCCCGGATGAGCTGAATATTAAAAAAAAATAAAAAAATCGACATCTGAAGTGTCACAATTTTTTTTTGAGGTAATCATTATAGTGAGAGACTTTAAGAGTCTTGAGTTTTGATAATCCTGTGCCATTCATGTCGATGAATGTCGATAAAACAGCGTGGTTTGATTTTCTAGACCAGGGGCTGCGCTATTAGGCACTGCCTGGAAAACAGGCAATTTCCTCCATTTTTGTTCCGTGCCAAAGGTGCGGGCAGGATTTAATATGTGTCGAAAAATACCACCTTAAATGAGTGTCTGAGGTACCCTGCCGATATTTGAATCTGGTGCATACGTACATTGGGTAAGAAATCGGATTTGGAGCCGAAAACATAACGTATTTTCCATGCACATCCCGTTCTGACGAGGGCTGTTTGTGTTCATGATGATACGGCGTCACTGCGGACAAATACGTCGTCCCTGTGCAGATAGTCTTTTTTGCAAAAAATGCAAAATTTTCTTAGCACTCGTGTATTTTCTGCAGACTCGCCTGAACTCAGGTCGGCGTGACGGTGGGTGGGGGAGAGAGTCCCGAATGGATATGAGGGACGAATTATGGCTTTTTGCTGGCGTGACGGTGGGGCCGAGAATTTCGCCATCCTGTGAAGAACTGAGGAAGGGTGAGAGGGAGTCCCGAATGTATATGAGGGACGAACTATGGCTTTGAGCTGGCATTTTTCTAAAAAAAAGCGCATGGCGTATTGGCTTAAAAGCCGATAGCCATGCGTTATACGCCGCGTATGCCAAAGGCAAAGCGGCGTTTCCAAATTAGAATTTAAAAAACCTGAGCTTCAAAGACCGAGAATACGGCATCTTTACGCCAAGCCTGTGGTTTCAGGCCTGCTTTCTGTGAAAGTGCCGTCAGCATTTCCTCTTTGTTCCAGCCCTGTTCCGGAGCCACTTGCGGAAGGAAGACTGCGGATCGTCCCTGTTTGTGCATGATAACACCGTGTTTTCCGAGCACAATATCGTCGGGACCGCTGATGGGTTCCATCGGGGTTAAAATTGAGATTTCGACGTCAAGATTTGGAAGCTCTTCGGGTTGAACAGGTTCAAATCGTGGATCGTTAAGAGCTGCATCCTGTGCGCGTCCCCACAGGCTAACAGCGAGTTCTGCGATGGGAACGATGTTTCCGATGCAGCCGCGAAGCCGGCCATTTTTTTCATTCAGTGTCACAAAAACACCAAAGGATTGGCTAAAAATCTCTGCATCCTGACCGAGACTGAGATCCTTGGGAAATGCGGTGATGTTTTGTGCATTTACGGCTTCAAATAATGCGCGTTTGACGATTTCGTGCGCTGTTTTTTGCGCTGTCTCTGAGAGGGGGGCTTTGGTTGAATTGTCTGTGTTTGTTTCATTGGTTTCAGATTTTTCGGCAACCGCAAGTGCGACATACGAAACAGACATGTCTTCTTCACCAGAACGGCGTCCTGATGTGTCATAGGCTAACTGGTAAACTTTGAGATTTGAATTCTGGAAAACAAATGAGAGAACGCGCAGCGAGTTGATCCCGCAGGCTGCATGGGGGGTCTTATCGGCAAATTGTTCGAATTCAGTGCCGTTGAGTTTGGCGATTGCGGAAACTGTACGTGCGTCATATGCCTGAATTTGAGGCTGGACTGGTGCTCCAAACGGGACATAACCGTAATTTTCGCCATAATGGAGAAAATCACTGGAAACCAGAAGTAAATCGTCATCTTTCATGTCTTTTTTGAGACGAGCTGCCAGGTTTTGGGCTTCATCAGAGCTGAGTTCGCCAACAATGATAGGGACGATGAGTGGCTGAGACTTATCGAAAATGACCTGAATAAACGGCAGTTGTATTTCAATGGCATGTTCAAGTTTATGGGCATTATCGTCAATGCGAATGATGTCGTCTGAGAGCCAGGATTCGACGATTGAACGATCGACTTTGAGTGTGCCAAGAGGCGTTTCAAAAGCGTCTGCACTGACACTGACTGCACCACTGACGGGCATGCGATGATTCGGGCTGAGAATGAAAATGCGATGAATGGATGTCGAATTCAGGGCACTATATGCTGCGGCTGCTGTTGGACCCGACCAGTAATGACCGGCATGAGGAACGACAATTGCTCGAATGCCCGTGAGTTTTTTCGTTTTGGCTTCGGCAAGATAAGTTTCGATGCTTGAACGAAGCTCATTTGCATTGGAAGAATACCAGCGACCTGCAAGTGCGGATGATCGAATATTCATAACCTTTCCTGATTGTGATATGGGCTCATTGATTGAGACTGTTGTCGATTCTGAAGAATGGGATGATGGAGTTTGAAGGGGTGACGAACTGCATCCAGATATACAGCATAAACACAGAAATGCAATGAACCGGATGACTTTGTATGGGCGTTGTCTGCAGAATTTCATTGTTTGTCAATTGTGAATTGAAGAGCTGTTTCTTTTTGCAATTATGAAAAATAACAGAAATGAATTTTATATCTGGATACTGGAAATGCGCAAGAAATCTCAGGTTATGTTGATAAAAAAAAGCGCAGCCGTTGGCCGCGCTTTTTGATGAAGACATATCAGAATTGAATTTAGTCTTTTTTTTCGGAAGATTCTGAGGTTTCTGCGGATTTTTCAGGTTCTTTTTCAGCTTCGAGTTTCTTTTGCTCTTCTTTTTTCTGAGCTTCAGCTTCTTCTTCCTTCACTTCTCTCATGCCACGCTTGAGATTTTTAATGGTTTCTCCAACGGCAGAACCAAGTTTGGGTAATTTGGTGGCACCAAACAGGACGACAATAATGATAAGGACAACAATGATTTCTTGATAGCCAATTCCACCGAAAGCCAATATGAACCACATAAGAAATTCCTCCAGACAAAAAGCGAGGTGTCAGTATCATATTTGAACTGTTTTCTCAAGCCTGGGGAGTTTTGGGTGTGCATCCCTCATTATTTGGATGACATTCCAAAAAGGGTTAAAACCACTGCGGACAATGGTGTTGTCCTATGTTCTGGAATCCGCACTTCATGGAGTGAACATGCGCAGAACCTTATTATTATTTGGATTATTGATATCGATACTGTTTCCTGCATTTGCACTGGCAAAAGATGTCGAAGGCGATTATCTGACTGCACGTGAGTTTTTAACGACGTCGAGAGGTTATGCTCTTGGCAATGCTATGGTTGCTTCTTCGAGTGGAACATCGGCAATTTGGCACAATCCGGCAGGTATTGCATCGGCTGTCATGTATTCCGTTGATGCCAATTATACCTATAACCATGAGAATTCTGGCCATGGCTTTGAAACCAATGTCGTGGATATGAAAAGCAATCCGTATGTTGGGATGGGAATTGGATTTCTCTATCAGCATGCAGCTCCGATGGATGATGTTACGGAACATTTGATTCATCTGCGATTTGGATTTGCTGTTCCTCTGGCAAATAATGTTATCAGTCTTGGCGTTGGGGGGCTTTATTCTCATATTCTGCATAACGGAGACAAACTGCTTGGTCAGTTCAGTCTGGATGCGGGGTTGGTCGTCCGTCCACTGGAATGGCTTTCCATTGGGTTTTCTGCACAAAATCTGATTGTCGGTGATTATAAGATGTATATGCCAAGGATGATTGCTGTCGGCATTTCAGCAGGTAGCATCGATCTCGGATTAAATGCGATGTTTGAAGCCTCATTCAACATCAGTTCGGACAATATTGGCAAAAGCGGTTCGTATGGGGTTGGGGTGGAATATGTTCTTCAAAAATTGGTTCCGATTCGCATCGGTTATCGATTTGAAGGTTCCGATCATCATGTATTGACGGCCGGACTCGGATATCGTCATGCTGAAGGGCTGTTTGGATTGGATTTGGCGTATCAGCATCATTTTGCAGATTATTCGAACGAAGTCATATCAGGATCTTTGAATTTTTATTTTTAATGAGTTGAGATAATTGCAGGCGAGGGTAAAATAAGGACGTGACATAAAGTTACGTCGTTTTCTTCGGAGTTTTTCATGGCCAAGCATCAGGAAAATAAAATATCCAATGAAGAGATTGAGGCAATGGTTGAAGAGTTTTCGAAGAAACTCGAGATCCTTCGCGTTCGATATGAGCAGTATTTTATGGGGATAGAAAAAACTGCTCCAGCTGTTATGCGAATGGATGTTGCGCGAATTATGCGTAATCTTGAACAGATGAATGTGAAAAATACGGCACTAAAGTTCAAGATTCGTCAATGCATCCAAAAGTTTACGAGTTATTCGACGTACTGGAACCGCATTCTTCGCGAAATTGAAGACGGAACCTACAAGCGTCATATCGATAAGGTTAAGCGTCAGCAGGCAGCTGCAAGCGAATTGGCGAAAGAAAATTCGGCAAAGCCTGTCGTGGCAGATGCTAAGAAAACCCAGGCTGTATCGGATGAAGCAGAAGCATTTCTGGCAAGTTTGGGGCTTGGAAGTCCTTCTCCTAAAAAAACAGAAGTATCGACATCTGAGCCTGCGCCAGTGAATGTTTCAGCACCGACGCAATCTCAGCGTACCCCAAAGATTCGTCGACCTGCAATTGTTGGTGCTGTTGCCAGTCCGGAATCTTCGTCATCCTCGAATGCTCCGGTAAATCCATCTGTTTCGCCTCAAAAAGTTATTCGTCCTTCGATAATACAGCCTGCGGAACATTCGGCGGCTGCTGCTCCTGCGAACGATCAGCCTGCACGACCTGCGGTCATACGACCTGCTATCATTCGCCCTGCGATTGTTCAATCAGCTAAACCTGCTGTCACTCCTTCTTCTGAAATTACCCCAACAACTCGCCCTGTCGTCGCACAACCGGCTGCAACTAAACCTGTGGCATCGATGAGTTCTGAAATCCCCAAAACACAGCCTGCGGTTTTGAAACCCCTGCAAACAACGAAACCTGCTGTGGGATTGGGGGCTCCCAAATCTGTTTTGCCTTCTTCTGCAAAGCCGTCCGGTCTGCCGCAACTCCCTAAACTGCCGCCTAAAAAGTAATAATTTTGTTCTGATTAGCGGTTTGTTTTCTCATTGTGATGAAGATTTGTGTGTCAATGAGCCGGAATAGTCGCTAAAAAGTATGTGAAAATGTTGTGCTGTTTTGGGCAGTCGTTATCTGAGGGAGGTGTTATGCGTTCACTTCTTAAATCATTTGGTTTTTTAGCCTGCTTTTTATTTGCATCCGAATGTTTTGGTGAGCAGGTCTATTGGGGAATGGAATACTGGCAGGACGATTATAAAGACAGTGCTACTCACAAGGTTTTTATCATTAAAGTCGATTTGCAGGCTAAGGGTATTCGGCCGTTTGTGACGCCGGAACTCAATGGCAGTGTGATTAATACATCGAAATTCGTTTCGACGTATGGGGTACAGGCCGGTATCAATACAGCATTTTTTGATATGGGTGGAACTAATAAGGCAATCGGTTATTTTTCGAGTGACGGTCAGCCTTATGTCAATCATTCACCCAATGATGGCTATCCAACCATTGGGTTTTCCCAGGACAATCATTATTTGTACGGTATAAATGCCAGAAGTCAGATGTACAATGCCACTTCCGGATCAAACGTTCTCGTTGAGAATGGCAAGGCTGTCGATAATGGGTCAGGGGAGTTTTCCAAAACAACCCATCCGAGAACGGCTGTTGGAATCGATCAAACAGGCCGCTATTTTTATATGATTGTTGTCGATGGACGTTATTCCGGCAGCACAGGAATGTCATTGGCAACCCTGTCCAACTATATGATAGGCCTTGGTATATATCATGGTATTAATCTGGATGGCGGTGGTTCTTCCACAATGGTGATTGCAGGAAAAGGCTTGATGAATCGCCCCACAGGCGGCACTTATCAGCGGCCGGTGGCTTCTCATCTCGGATTTTTTGCAAATTCCGACTGCACTCCAAGTGAAGAGATTTGCAATAACATCGATGATGACTGCGACAAACTCGTCAATGAAGAGGGGATTTGTGAAGCAGAAGATGATCCCAAATATCAGTCGCAGATTTATGAATCGCAAAATACAGATATCGATGGGGATGGAATTGCCGATATTTGCGCGCGAGGTGTCGCCGGTGTTTATTGTGAACTGTCAAAATCCGGTGATCTTTCAAAGGCAGGTGTCATTCTGGAATTGACCAACGATGCCGGTTGGAACGATGTTTCCAATTATGGAACGATTCGTTTTGCTGATTATAACAACGACGGATTGGCCGATCTTTGCGCTCGCGATGATGCTGGTGTCAAATGCTGGCTGTCAACGGGAACCGGTTTTGGTGAGGCAACGGAATCCATCCCAATGGCTGATGCCGATGGCTATAACGATGTTAAATACTATTCGACGATTCGTTTTGCCGATATCAATGGCGATGGGCGCGATGACATGTGTGCTCGCTTTAAGGAAGGTTTTCGATGCTATCCTTCACAGGGAAATGGCTGGGGTAACCCGATAGAACTCGGCGATATGGCAGATGCTCAGGGGTGGGGCGAACCGAAATATTATTCGACTATTCGCATGGCGGATGTCAACGGCGATGGAAAAATGGACGTCTGCGGGCGTGGTTCTGCCGGTTTCCGATGCTGGATTTCCAATGGTGACAGCTTCGAAAAGGATTTTGTGGCGGCTGCCTGGAGCAATGACAACGGCTGGGGATATCCGCGTTATTACGAAACCATTCGCATGGCAGATCTCAATGGCGATCACAAGGCGGATATCTGTGCCCGTGATTCCGGCGGCGTCGTTTGTCATCTTTCTCAGGGCAATACCATGGGCGATGCATTCAGAGGGCCTGAACTGAAGGATGCCAGCGGCTGGAATGATTACGATAATTACTCCACTTTCCGTTTCGGCGATATCAATGGTGACGGAAATGACGATATGTGCGTTCGGGCCAATGCCAGGTTCGTCTGTTATCTGTCAACAGGTGAAGGATTTGGCGACAGTTATGCCATTGATGATTTTTCTGACGATAACGGATGGAATAAGCCTGAGCAGTATCGAACGATTCGTCTGGCGGATATCGATAAAGACAGGCAGGTTGAAGTTTGTGGCCGAAATGCGGATGGTATTCGTTGCTTTCATTTCAATGGTTCCGGCTTTGATGAGACCCCTGTTTTAGGTCCCCAATGGAGTGATGCTTCCGGCTGGAATAAACCCGAGTATTATTCGACACTTCGAATCGGCGGGCCCATTGTAAAAACTTGTTCTCTTCAGACCGAAATATGCGATCAGATTGACAACAACTGTAATCAGAAAATTGATGAAAATAACGTCTGTTGTGATCCTTCTGACGAAATTTGTGACGGCATAGACAACGATTGTGACGGCGAAACGGATGAAGATGACGTCTGTTGCGTTGATGAAATCTGTGATGACATCGATAATGACTGTGACGGTGAAATCGACGAAGACAATGTCTGTTGTGAATCATCCAAAGAGATTTGTGATGGCATCGACAATGACTGTGACGGTGAAATCGACGAAGGTGATGTCTGTAAAACGGAAGAACCAGGTGAAGTTCCTGACAAAGATGATTCCCAGACAGGAGTTTCTTTGATTTATGATGAAGACTGTGGATGCAGCATGACCGGAAGAAAGTCATCAACCGGGATTTGGGGATGTGTGTGCCTGTTTGGCGGAATGCTCTGGTGGAGAAGACGTCATGATGCTCGAAATGCAGGAAAATAGCGGCATTCTGATTTAAATGGGGCTGGCATTTTGTAGGGGGTATGCCCCCTGCGGCGCTATTTGCGAAGCAAATACGCGCCTACCCCCCGCGGCGCTATTTGCGAAGCAAATACGCGCCTTTTTTTGTTGATTATTAGCATAAAAAAAGGCGTGTCGTATGCGCGCAACGGCTTGTTTGCCGTGAGCACATAGACACGCCAGGGCCGTGTATCGCTTCAGCGATAACGGCCATCCCTAAATAATTGTCGCTCCAGAACCAATTCTGCTCTGAATAAATGGAAGTCCAAGTGCGATGATGTCATTTTTGACAAACGGATACACGATTTCTTCGCAGAGAACGACGACATTGGCTCCGGCATCCAGTGTGCAGCATACCTGAACTGCCTGACATGCCCGAAAAATATGCTGAAGGAGCTCGACGCTTTTGGGGGCAAAATAACAAATCGGCGGGTTGCATGTCATTGCCAGGGCATGAAGCATCATCGTATTGTGATGCATGGCTTCTGTCAGGGCAGCAAAATCTCGCTGAAGTATCGCATTCTGAGCTTGTTCTGCTGCACTTTTGGCTTCCTGAAGATAGGCATTCCAGAATGGGGACTTTTGGCAAAGCATCATGGCTTCAGAACTTGAAACCGTTTTGGGGGCATCTCCTACCTGAACGACAAATACGTGAAGCGGCCAATGAGAGGCAGGGGCTATCGACTTTGCAAATGAGTCTGAACCATCCGGATTTTCACCGGCGTACCAGCGAGTCCATCCATCGGGAATACTGCGCGATGCAGAACCGGAACCAAGGCGTGCAAGGGATGAGAGCTGAGATTCTGTCAGTGTAAGGCCGGCTGCTTTTGAGGTCGCCAACGCTGCGGCGGCACATCCGGATGCCGATGAGGCCAGACCTGTCGCAAGCGGAAAGTTATTTTTGGAATGAAGAATGCAGCGTTTGCTCAAACCTGACAATCGTCTGACTTCATCCAGAATGCGTTGAATACGTCCAAGTTTGTGTGACGGAACTTGCCAGTTATTGATGACAAGGGCATCCCGAAAGTCGTCTTCATCCCAAATAGCAGTCGTTTCGGTCGTTAAATCTGAAACGTTGAATGCAACAGAATCAAAAAGGGGAAGGTTGAGTTCCTCGTCGCGTTTGCCCCAGTATTTGGCAATGGCGATGTTCGCGTGTGCTCGTGCTGTGGCTCGTAGTTCTTTTGATGATGATTCGGTCATTATGTATTAACTTTTTTTATTAGGGAATCGTGTTGGAGAGACCAATCGATAGACCGCCTCCGACAAACAATGATTCGTATTTCCAGTTGTATTGGCAGGTTACCATCCCCGTGACAGAAATGATGCCTGCAAGAAATTGTATGCCTATTGAACCTCCAGCGGCTCCACTTGAGGTTTCATTCCCTGTGAGTGTGACCAGTGTATTGCTGATGAGTACCTGAAGGGCGATTTCCGGTTGAAGAAAAAAGTAAAGATTGAGCTTTCTGAATGGGGCAAGATAGAACCTTGGCGCTGCTGCAAAATAAATATACTGGTATCCGTTGTCGAACGGGAGAAAGTCCTTTTGGGTAAAGGCTCTGGCTGATCCAAATCTGACACTGGCACCAAAATATCCTTTTAGTTGGAGGGTCGCTTCGACAAACACAGCCATTCCGACATCTGATGCAGCGCCAAAATCACCGAGTTTTGCATCAAATGCTTCAATGCCAAGAGAAAATGTCGAACGTGGCAGCGTAAAGCCCATCGGTGGCTCTGCATAAACTTTTTTCGGAATAGCCAGAATACAGAACAAAAGTAAGATCGAGAGCAAAAATGAGAGTTTATGCATGACGACCTCTTTTGCGACGGAATGCTAAACATGCCATCGGAAGAAGCAGCCATATAAAGACTTTTCCTGGTGTTGATGGCACTCCACTGCAGTTCGATGAATTGTTTAAAACACAAACTCCTGTTGGGGAACACGATTTGCCACTGCTGCAGCTTGTATCGTTAAAACATTCGACATCGTAAGTTTTAACGACACTGTTCAATGCGTTATTGCAATAGCTTTCAAAACAGCAAGGTTGTTTTCCCTGGCTGTCAACATAGTCAGTGGGAATGACAAAATCATTGCACCAGAAAAGATATTGATCGAGACATCTTGAAAGACATTGCATTTGAGATGTTTCGTCTTCGAAAAATTCTTCGCAGCTGGTTACACACTCTGGCGGATAGGCACTGCAATTCAGGTCACATTCGTATTTTTGGCCATCTGCACCATATAGAATTAATTCGTTTTCATTGAGAGGAAGTTCGGTATTTGTACTGCAAAGACCTTCTCCTCCGCATAATGAGCATGGAATTTGTCCTTCACCAGCTGAATAGAATTCATCTGTACATTGATTCCATGTCGAAAGACAATTGCGGAAACATGTTGCTTTTTTGCTTATGCAGGAATCTTCGCATTCTGGTGTTGGTGAACAAGATTCGTAACATGATTCATCTTTTCCTGCACACAGAAATGCACAGGATGCGGCTGTTCCGCCATATTCACAATAATCTTTACGGCATTGTTCCTCATTTTGATTATTCTTACATCGATTTTGACAGCTTTCTTCTGCAGGACATTGTCGGATGCATAAAGATGTATCCTGGCAGGCATTAAAACAAAATGCAGCAATTTCGTCAGTTCCAAGAAGGGAATCATTGGACTCAGGACATAGAACTGAGCTTCGGGAACATTGACTTTTGTTGCAGCAATTTAGCGATACAACTAAAGAATTTCCAAGCTGTATCTGTTCTGGAGTTAAGATACCTTCTCCGGATTCTGATGCTTCCAGATGCCATATTTTTTGAGCAGTTGCCCGTTCAATATCATTGACGTAAGAGGTCGCAGAGACAACGACTTCTGTAGCTTGATTGCTAAGGTTTTCGACCTGATAGTCGAGCTGATAGCGAACGAATAGTTCCTGGCTGATGGGGGCTGTATTACTCGCTGTAAATATTTCGCTGTCGGAATTAACTGTGATTGTCTCGTCGATCAGCCAGTAATCTTTTGTGTCGCAGGCAGAGAGAGCGCTTGTTGCCAGAGAGAATACAATAAGAATAGGCAGAAAGCGCATAATTCCTCTTATCTCTGATTGGAAAGCCAGCATTCATAGGTTTTCGAATCAAGTATTCCTGAAATGTTGAGAAGTTTGGCGAGTTCGCGAATTAAACTGGATTCAAGTTCTACTGCCCCTATAAGTTGATCAACACGAGCCCTGAGCTGAGCATTTTCTTCGTGACAGGCTGCAAGTTCCATGGACATCGCCTGAAGTTTTCGCGCATCTAGTGCTTGCTTTTGAGCATTTGAGGATGCATTGCCATCCTGGCCAGAATTATCTTTGCGAAGATTCGATAAATCGAAATCAAGAAATTGTGTCCGAAGAATGGACATGCTTCTTTTCTGGCGTGTAACGGGCATTGCAGACTCTTCTGCAGGACCATAAACATCAAGCAACATGGTGTTAAGTGTGATAACAGGCGCAATATAAAACTTCATGCGCTCCACACGTGCAGCCTTCAATATCATTTGTGCACCTTGAAGCAGTGCATAATCTGCGAGCGCAACTAAAAGAGCTCCTGCCGGTTCTATGGCAAAGGGAATAAATTGAAAACGAAAACAATCAGTTGCATTTCCGTAAGCAGTTGCATTGGGTTCAGGTTTGACTTTTGACAAATCAACAACCTGACAGTCGTAAAATTCACCAGCGCTTACAGCCAGTTGTTCCTGACTTATCACACCCATTTTTACGAGTTGTTCGTAGCCGGAATTGCTTGTATTGGGCTGTGACTGAAACTCGTTCACCACAGCCTGTGACAAAATTCTATTTTTAACGCAATATTCTAAAAATTTTGCATCCATTTCTTTACCCAGACCTCCCGAAACCGCCAATAGCACAAACTCATGCAGTACGTAAATATTCTATCTCATTTGCAAGTGCCATTCTGAGCGCTCTTCTTTCTTTTTCCATTCCATCAAGTCGGTGTTCAACGGATTGCGCTCGGCGAGTCATGGAGAGCATTTGTTCCTGAAGTGATGCGAAACGTTCAGGGTATTTTTGCGATTTGAGTTCAAAAAGTTCATTGGTGGTTGCCGTCAGTTCTGTATTTCTTGTCACCAGTTCTGACTCGCTTTGAGCGATGCGTTCGTCGCGTTCAGAAATGTCATTTTTCGCAATATCAAGTTCATTCTCTTTGATGCTGAGGCGTGTCTGTGTTTCAAGGAGTTCTGCTTCACATTTGTCGAGATCCTGACGACATTTGTCGAGATCTGTTTGACTGATACTGAGTGCATTCAGGCAGTGTTCATAATCTGAAGATGTATTGTCAAACTGTTCCTGAAGGTCTGACATAGCTTTTCCCTGTTCCATATATTCAGACTGGAGTTGGGATAGAGCTGATTTGAGAGCAGCACATGTATCCTGAAGTTTGTTGCTGTGTATTTTCGAGGTTTCGAGAGAACGTTGATAGGTTAGGATTTCGTCTCGAAGAGCTTTAATCGTCGCATTTGCATTTGATATTTCGGCTTTAGCTTCGGCAATTTCAGCATCTTTCGCGGTAATCATCGAGTTCTTGCTGTCGATGTCGGCTTTAGCTTCGGCAATTTCAGCATCTTTCGCATCGATTGTTTCGAGAGCATTGAGGATTTCAGCATCTTTTGCCGCAATCATCGAGTTCTTG
>JAZRWV010000303.1:0-10690 GCA_045599925.1 Myxococcota bacterium | reverse complement strand
TTCGGCCAATAGCCATGCCCATAAAAAAAAACACTTAAAGAGGTGTGGTTTGTGATAAAAAGCGACGGTCTCTTGCACCGGGAGGTCTGTATGTCAGGAAAAATACCGGAACCGCCAAAAATTCCGCTTGATTACGATGTTAAATGTGAGATCGCGCTGACGCCAGAACAGAAGCGCATTGTGAAGGAACAGACAGGTCGCGATATGGATGAACTCATCCTTGAAGATGAACGCGGTCTTTATACGAAGCGAATGCCGACATCTGATCCGGATGCATTTACAATTCTCGCGATAAAACAGGCGAGACTCCTCAATGAATATGACGAGAATTATACGGAATATTTGAAGGCACTTGCGGAATATCAGGATAATCTTGGCAAGCCGGATCCGATGGATGAAATGGCGGAAGCCATGTCGATAGCTGCGATGCAGGAAGCGGAAAGACTGAAATTATTTTATATGAAAGAAGCTGAAGAATGCCAGAATGCCCGTGAAATTGCGAAGATTGTATGGGGCAAAAAAGATAAACCACAGGTCTAATGGAGATGAAAAATGGCGAAAACATTGGATACAACTGGGATAGAAAATGAACAGAAGGCGCTTCAGCTTCTTGCCAATGAAGTTCAGAATGCCAAAGACGATGATGAACGCGACATGCTGATTGCTGAAATTCAAAAATCGGCTGCGAAGTTGGAAGGACTATGCAGGGAACTCCAGGCGCAGGCGGATGAAATGGTTCCGAAACAGGAAGAAAATCCGAACATCAATGCGGTTGTCGAGGTTGTTCTGACCAAGGAACAGAGACAGCGAGTGCTTGAAGCGACGGGAATCGATGTTCCGAGTGTGAGGATTCCGGATCCGACGGCGGATCTGACGAAAAATATGCATGAAATACAGCCGGAATTTATTGAAGAATGTGCAATAAGTCAGGCCAATACCTTCAAACAGCTCGTTGCTGATGCCGAAGAGGCTGCAGAAGACTAAAGGATAGCCATGGATATTACAGAGAAACAATATCAAAGCTGGGATTTGACCGATAAAGATGCGGATCGTCTCAAAACGCTGCTCGACAATTCAGGAAAATATGAAGCGCTGGAAATGAAGGCTGCTTATGGGGATGGATTTTCTGGGTGGTGGTATGGAACCTTTGACAACGATCAGATCGTGAGTGTTGCTTATATTACGCCGCAGTTTGTGTATTTATATGGCAAGGACAGCGACACGATGCTGAGTCTTGGCAAATCGATGGGACGAAGTCAGGGCAAGCGAAGCGGTGGCAAAACGCATTCCGTTTTTGGACCGAGCGAACTTGTGACGGCATTCTGGAATGGATTTCAGATAACGGGCAAGGATGTGATTGCGGATATCAAGCTGAATCTGCATGAACTTTCGGCCGTTGCATGTAAGCAAAACGATGCTTATCTCGTTCGACCTGCTGTGAAAAAAGACCTCCCGCTTGTTTTTGAATTCTATGGTGAAGCACTTATCGATGAACTGGGCATGGATGTTCGCAAAGTGAGCAGGGAATCGCATGAAAAGAACTGTATGATGCTCATCGAAGAAGGGGCATTTTTACTCGGATATCATCGGGGAAAGCCGGCATTTATTACGCGTATTAAAGAGTCTGCGGTTGGTATTTTTCTCGAAAATGCATTTTTCCCGGTTGCGATGCGTCGTCCCAAAGTGATGCGAGGGATTCATGCCAGAACGGCAGAACTTCTGCTTGAAAGGACATCATCCGTTTTGTTGTATGCATCGGCGACGGATGAGGATTTGCAGGCTGCATTGGCTGAAACCGGATATAGAACAGTTCTGAGTTCCCGATTGATGAGACTTCGCTAACACAAGCTATGGGGGCTGCAGACTGCAGCCCCCGAAATGAATTGACGAAAGGGGACGGATTTCCGTGCCCATTTCTTTATTTTTAGCATCGAATGGCGGATTTACGAGATTACCAGCCACTTTTCTTTGGCATGTATCGTGCGCTTTCAAAGCAGCGGACATCGGCGAAGTATATTCAAGTGCGAGCATCGGGATGCGAGCGGTTTGATTTGCATATGACGGCTGGGAAAATTGAGTCAATGCAGTTCAAATCGAACCTGATGGTTTCGAGATTGATTGGCGAAAAGAAAAGTTTTTGGAAAACCTCTGAAGATACAGCTTCGAATTTCAATTTTCTGAATCAGTGGAAAGAGAATTTTGAGTTATTGCTTGCATCTGGCAAGAAATCAGAAGATCCGAGGCCACCGTTTGCTGATAATCCTCGTTACGAGGAATTGCAGCAGGGGTTGCGTCTGTACGATCCGGAAGTAGCCCAAATGATACCGGCTGTCATATTTCACCGCATTTTTCAATTGCTCAGTCCTGTGCTTGAAAAAGGATTTCTGGTGAATTTTTCGACGACCTGGCGTCATGGCGCATCTTTTTGGAATGATGTTCCGATGACGTTTGCGTGGGCCGATGCGAATGGATTTTATTTTGGGCCGCAGACTCGCATTGATGAATCCATCTGCATTTATCATCCGAAAAGACCGAGGTTACGCCGATTTGTCAAATTCACCTCATGGAGAATTAGTGACATCCCGTCTATTCTTGAGATTGCCGAAACGATGGAGGCAGTTAAATCGGAACCGCTTTTGGCGTGGAGCAAAAGAAATATCGATAAAATCGTATTTCTGCCGCAGGCTGTGGTTTTGATGATGAGGGCATTGCTCTCACTTTTATCAGATGAAACTGTCAATGCGTCTGTGATTCCGTCATTGAATGCAAACATGGAACTCGTCGATGAACCGGAGGATCCGTTGTTTCAATGCGAAGGAATGATCGATGCACGAGGGAGACAGGTCAAATCGGTTTCGATCATAAAGAATGGGGAGATTCAGCCATTTCATTCACAGGAACATGCGCATTTTTCCGATAAGGAAGGGCATTGGGGAATATGTTGTCCGATATTGAGACCGGTGATATCTGATGGAACAAGTGATATGAGTCCGGAGAGCTTATCCAGACAGATACCTGGTCGTATTCTTTTTATCGAAAAAATACAGTTGTTACCTTCGCAAGAGGGGACGCAGGTGTTTGTTCCAGCAGGTGGTGTACTTTATCGGGAAGGAAAGTGTCTTGGGCATGTTGTTCCGCCGCCACAGGCTTTGATGCTTGATGATATTTGGGGTAGGGCAAAGCCGATTGGAAGTCCAGTTCGAACGGGTGCATTTGCGACATGTGCTCTGGAGATTGAGATATGAAAAGGCGCGAATTTATCAAGTCGTTGTCTGCCGCAGTACTTTTGATACCGGCAACTTCATTGGCGCAGACGCCGGAGCAATTGCAAAATGTTCAGACGATGATTTCTGAGAAGCTGGAAAAAGCTTTGGAATTTGAGTCTGCAGATCCGGATTCCGTTGAATGGATTGACGGGGGTTCGGATGGAACGGGATGTTCTATGAGCAATGAGCAATGTGCAGTTTGCAATGAATAGTAGCGGCGTAGCATTCTACGCCGAATGGAATGGGGTTAATTTTCGTTTCGCGTTATTCGTTTCTCATTGCTAAAGCGCCATAGGCGCGGCAGGGATTAGGGGACAGGATTTGGAATAAATGTCGATAAGAGAACTCATCATATTGGGAACCGCAGCCCAGGTTCCCACGCGCGAGCGCAATCACAATGGCTATTTTCTTCGATGGAATACGCAGGGCATTTTGTTTGATCCTGGTGAAGGCACGCAGAGACAAATGACGTATGCCGATATTTCGGCTTCACAGATTTCCCATATTGCCATCACGCATTTTCACGGAGATCATTGTCTTGGTCTTCCTGGGGTGATACAGAGGCTGAGTCTGGACAAGATGCCTCGGCCGGTGCAGGCGTATTTTCCTGCATCCGGTGAGTGTTTTTTTCATGCGATGAGTCATGCATCGTTATATCAAAGCAATGTTGAGCTTGTGGAACGACCTGTCAATGAGCCAGGTATTGTATTTCAGAATGAAGACATCATCATTTCAACAGCGAAGCTCGATCATCGCACGGATTGCTGGGGATATCGCATTGATGAGCCCGAATCGCGAACTATCTGCATGGAAGAACTGGTGAAGTATGGTGTGATGGGGCCAAAAGTTGGTGAACTCAAGACGAAAGGCTTCATTACACTGGATGATGGAATGACGATTCATCTTGAAGACGTCAGTGTCGTCCGACCTGGACAGAGCTTTGCACATGTCATGGATACGCGTCCGTGTGAGAATGCCATTGCCCTTGCGCGTGGTGTCGATATTTTGCTTACCGAAGCGACATACACGGATGACGAAGAAAAACAGGCTCACGAGTACATGCATATGACTGCAAGACAGGCGGCAATACTCGCCCGGGAAGCTGGTGCAAAGAAACTTATTCTTTCGCATTTTTCTCAGCGATATGCATCTCCAGCTGAACATTTGCAGCAGGCTCGTGAAGTTTTTTCGGAAACATATGCAGCCAGAGATCTCGAACATATCGATTTTCCGAAGCGCATTCGATTTCAATAGAAGTTAATGTGTGAAAGCTGGTCTTTATTTGGTTTCCGATTGAATGGCTGAAAGCTGTCTGTTATTGAGAAAGCTGTCCGTGTGAAGGTTATTTTAGGAACAAAATTCAGTTTTTTCTGGACATGACATTGATTTCGGCATGTAAATATTTGTTCCTCAGTGTTAAACAGAGGAAAATTTGCCGTGAATTTGTTGAAATATCATGGTTTTATGTCATTTTTTAACGTCCAAAAGGGCATGATTATGAAGAAAATAGCAGGTTTGTCATTCGCTCGTATTCTGCCGGTTGTATTAGTCGGTTCAGCTTTGATGTGTTCATGCGGAAAAAAGCCTGAAGAACCTGTTAAACCTGATAATGAGCAGGTGAATCAGGAAAAAACGTCTGATGTTAAAGCTGAAGAAAAGAAAGAGGCTGCTGTTGACGATGTGGTGAAGCCTGCAGAGGATGAATATGTTGTCAATATTCGTTCTCATGCAAATCATAGCTATAAAACGATTGAACCGCATCGCAACGGACTTGAAGAAAATCCGCTGCTAACCGAGATTCCTAACAATAATTTTTATATGCTGGCTTCGAGTGGCAATTTCATTCTCGAACGTCCGGATGTTGAAGATTTCTTTCGCCATATTTCAACACTTGTGATGGCAGGTTTGAGTCAGGTTAAAGACTCGAATATTTCATCTCCTTATGAAAAGGCAACATGGGCTCTGTTTAGAGGCATATTCCGATCATTTTCGCCACAGAAATTGAGATCTTTGGGTTTGATGGGGGATAAATCGCATCAGTTTGCTTTTTATTTTGTACGTCAGACGCCGGTTTTGAAAGTTGCATTGGAGGATGGGGAAAAATTCCGACAAATTGTGGAATCCTATTGGGAGCAAAACAAGGTTGAAACTCGTCGTGCGGAGAATATTTCAGCGCAATGGATACTTGTTCGAATAGACGAAAATTCGCCGATGGAACTTGCAATTCGATGGGATGAACACCGGGTGACCATGACTGTTGTCAGCAGTATGGAGCATGCAGGTCAGGTGATTCCGGATTTGATGATGCATCCCTTTGAGGGGCATACTGGGCTGGATCAGCTCAAAGAGATGGAATTTTCGTCGAATGCAGCTGTCGTTGGCGTTTTTGATTTTACGATGATGCTCAATCAGTTTGTGCAGATTCAGGAAACGATGAAGAATTTAAGTGGGAAGGCGGGGGCAGAGTTTGATCGCGACTGTGTGAAAGATTTCCGCAGAATTGCTACGAATATTCCTCGTGTTGGTCTGCAGGTTGAGATGGTTTCCGGTGGCGAGATGATGGGCGTTGATTTGAAGCTTAAGTTTGAACTCAGAGCGTTGACGTGGATAAAGGATCTTCTTGCCTGGAAACCCAAACGTGCAGAATTCGAAAAGACGCCGGAAATGCCAATGGCGGAAGGTTATGTATCTTTTCCTATGCCGATTTTGCTCGCTGGAGCAAAAGTGATGGCAGAAGACATCAAGCGCGAGCCTTTTACTTGTGAAATGTTGACTTCTCTGAATTCAATTCAGGATTTGGCTGGCGATTTGGATGGTGAAAATGAGCAGATGTCGCTGTTGTTGGATGGGGATCATCACATTGGAGCTGTGATGCATTCCAGTTCGTTTGACAGCAATCCGTTGCTGGGAGCCGTTGTGTATCATTCGGATAAGGCGGCGCGGATTCTTCAGAGTTTTGGTGTAGTTCAGTCTGACAAACTGGCCGCTAAAATGGCTGAGGAAAAGAAAGCGGAAGAGGAAGCTGAAGCCAATAAAGATCCTAAAGCAGCTAAAATCGAAGATGTTGCAGAGAATGAGGAAGAAATTGCGAAACCAGCAGAAGACATTGTCGTGTATGATGATGCGAAACTTACAGAATTATCGGAATTGAAAAATGTGAGGGGAATCGGAAAATATCTGGCGTATATGGCTGACAATATGGTTTTCATTTCTGATAGGAACTTCATCAAACAGGCTGAAAATCTGAAGTTTACGGATGCTCCGTCATTATTGCACATTCAGGTGAGCGAGGATTTGATTGGCAATGATAAAGACGATGAACGCGATTATATCGTTGGTGTGGATGTTTCGACGTCGAAGAAAACGCTTGATGTGACATTGAGATATGCCATCAAATAATGGTATTGATTTCAGGAATCCTATTGTTTCTGATGTTTTGATGTGTTTTCGTTCTATGTCGGCTTAAAAGCCGACATACGCACTCAGGGCATCGGCTATTGTTCCAATACGCCGATGCGCACAGTCTATTGCCCTTCAGGCAATACGACTGTGCTGCTATTAATTATTGCGCGTTGCATGGAAAATGCCTTTCATGGGGGACTTTTCGCCAACACTGATATTCCATTCGCAGCGATTGGTTTCTTTATGTAAAGGCCCAAAGACTTCATTGGCTGTCCAGCGCAGGCTGTCTTCCTGTCCCATCTTTGTGTAATGAATGGTATTTTCATCATAAAGTGTGCAGGAATTGGCTGATAACATCACTGAATTTTGTTTTCCGGCTTCAATGAGGGCAAGTTTGTTCCAAACGAGTTCGTCCAGGGCACCAAGACCTCTGTCGCAGGCATATTCTGCAGCTGTCGGAATGACTTTTTGCCAGTATCCCTGTTTATCACCGGCGATCATGTAAATAACGGCTTCAAAGAACTGAGCGCATTTTAAGTTTTCTGCATCTCCGTAGTAATCTGATGTTGTCAGAATTTGAAGACATGGGAAGGTTGTTGTTCTTGATGACCCGTTTTTAAGCTGTTTTGTGATTTCTTTTTCGGTGCATGTACTTGAGAAATCTGGATTTCCATATTCATCTGTCATGGACCAGTTATTATATTTTGTTCGGTATTTCATAATGATGGGTTCAAACAGTAATTTTGTCATGAAAGCAGTCAGAGGCTTGCTTTCAAAGGCTGTATAGTTAATAGCTGTCGGCAAAATCTCATTAAACACGGCTGCATAAAGTATAGAAACCCATTTAAAGCTTAGTGCATGTGCATTAATAGTGAGTGTGGCATCTCCTGCAGATGTGTTTTCAGTTTCGACAAGGCTTCCCGACCAAGTGCCTGTAATTGCAGAATAATGTGGGTTGTTTAATGTGATTGCACAACGTTTTTTATTCTCTTTTGCGTAGGCATTTTTAATGATTTTGGGACAATCTTTGCCGCTGTAACTCCATTGATACTGGAGCTGATTGAAATTATCAGTTCCGGTTGTGATGTTGAAGCCATCGACTTCATCAACGGTCAGTTTGCCGGCAAACTGCATATTTCGAACGAGTTCTTCGACATCATCTCCAACTTCGTTCAATATGTCATACCAGCTGGCTTTTGTGCATTCCTGTTGTTTTGTTGGGTCATTGGGATAAAGTTCTGCACATTCAGCCGGGGATTTTGCGCTTAAATATTCTTCAAGCAAGGGTTTTAGAAATGCGAGTCCTAAATCTTTGGTAAAGTCACTGTTGGCGAGGTCATTGATTAAGTCACCGAGATTAATACCAAGAACGATTTTGTCTGAAAGGCCTGGAATCAGTGTGAGACGAGCTATCGTATTTTGAAACAGGAATTCATAGAGTGTATCAGCGGGCGTTTTAAAGAGGTTTGCGACAAAGGCAATCCAGTCACCGCCTTCCATTTTTTCGACATAAGTCAGGGAGTTCGATGATGCAGGAAAAGCACTTGTCAGATCGAAATTCGATACGGCATCGTATGAGCCTTTTATGTCGGTATGCAGTGGTTGAAGTGCAATTTCGACTTGTGCATAATCCATGGAAATATTGGAGTCGACGCACCCCCAACCGACGAGTTCATCGTCATTTTGTTGGGATGATGCTGCGATTGCGACGAAAGCTTTTGTTTTATCAAGCCTGATGTCGTTGAAACAACCTGAACTTAGACATTCAGAAGGGGAGAAAGAATGGACAATGGGGGCCATACCATCACGATTTGCCGGTTGAACAATAGATGAGCTGAGGCTGGCGTATGCTGCGAGGTTTTGTTGAATAATAGAGCATGAAACATCGGCGAATTTGACACCAACATATCCCATTTGGTCATAACTATTTTCAGCTTTTATGGTAATGCCGCTGATTGAAAACTCTTGTTTGTCGGTGACTGTGACGAATAATTCAGCCTTTTCGGAAATCGTTGTGGCTGTAATGGTTGCAGAGCAGTCAGAACTTCTGGGGATAAGGTTTCCGTAAACATATCCATCGTTATCTGTTTTGTTTGTGACTTCCTTATAATATACACATCCTTGATTGGAACTGATGACATTTACTTTTTTTCCAGCAATGCCTGAATTGTCTTCTTTAATGAAATTGCGGATTTGAACTGGTATTCCGGTTGTGTCATTTGGAGAGACTGACATTATGCTCTGAGAAAACTCAAGAGCCGGTGTTTTTATAAGAGGGGAATTTCCATCATTACTGACTGACACTGTAAAGGTGGCATAAATAGTTTCTCCAGCTGGTGAAACAGTGATGGTTGATGTGCAGTTCTTTTCAACGGCAATGACATTAATTTTAACCATACCATTTGCATTGGTTCCGGAAGACTGCGGGATGGCTTTTACGCATGATGCATCGCTGTTATTAGCTTGGAGTTCTTTATATGAAATAGGGGTTCCGTCAGCGGATTTGTAGGTTGCTGTAACAAAATCTGTTTGATTGAGGTTAAGCTCCAGATGGGGTTTATCGAGTGCAATGTAGGGTTTATCTGTGGTTGAAACCGAAATGGTCATTGTTTTGGATTTTGCGCCATCTGCCGAAACGATGATTGTCGATGTGCAGTTTGAACCGATTGCACTTAGTGAAAATTTTGCGCTGTTCGAAGTGCCGGTAGTTGCTTCGGAATTGACACTGATACAGGAGTCATTGCTGCTGGTTGCTGTCAGAATTGTATTGGCGATAAAGCTTGCTGTGAGAGTTGTTGTATCACCGGGGGTCATGCCGGAAATGGATGAAAGTGTGATTTCATAATCCGCGCACGTGATACCGTCATCTTTGCAACCGAATTTGCATTGTGTCGAGCATGTGGAAGTCGTTTCGCAAGTGACGCCATCGGACTCGCATCCGTTTGCACACTGTTCTGGGCAAACAGGCATTGTTTTGCAAGTGATGCCGTCAGGTTCGCATCCGTTTGTGCATTGCACAGGGCATTGATTTGTTGTTTTGCAGGTGATGCCGTCAGGTTCGCATCCGTTTGTGCATTGCACAGGGCATTGATTTGTTATTTTGCAGGTAATGCCGTCAGGTTCGCATCCGTAAACGCATTGGGGTGGGCAGGATGATGTTGTTTTGCATGTAATGCCATTTGCTTCACATCCATTTGTGCATTGAGTTGGGCATGCGGAAACAGTTCTGCAAGTGACGCCGTCAGCTTCGCAGCCATGAATACATTGTGTTGGGCAGACAGAAACCGTTCTGCATGTTGTGCCATCAGATTCGCATCCATATAAGCACTGGGCTGGACATGTTTGTTGGTTTAGGCAGATTCCATTGGCATTGCATCCAGACTTGCAGGAATCAGGGCATCTGCATGCGGCAGTTCCTTTATCGACAAGACATCCATTTTGACATTCGACATAAAGCCAGTGTGCATTGGAGCATTTTTTTAAACTGCCATCTGGAGCGCATTCCAAATCATTATCGATACATTCCACACTTTCATTTGAACATCCAAAACAAAGCGATGTGAAGATAATCAAAAATAGTGAACGTTTCATAAAACCTCCATAACTGTTGAAATATCAAAGAAAAAGTTACAAAAAGGATAGCATAGAAATAATGATAATGCACAATTGTGTGAATACAGAAATTAAAGACGGGGCTTGTGTATTTGGGGCTTGTTCAAGGGCCCGATAAAAAAATGAAAAAAAATGACATGTTGGGTGTCACAATTTTATTTTGAGGTAATCATTATAGTGTGAGGCGATGGATGTCTTGCAAGGTGCAATGAACAGTATTCAGTATTCAGCAGTAGCGGTGTTGCATGTAACGCCGAATTGAATGTTTTTTCCGCGCCGTAGGCGCGGCAAGGATTTAATGAACCCGGAGAAATTATAATGTATCGAAATTTACCACCATAAATTATTGTCTGAGGTGGCTGGCTGAGTTTTGAACCTGGTGCATACCTACATCAGGTAAGAAACCAGAT
>JAZRWV010000302.1:0-13813 GCA_045599925.1 Myxococcota bacterium | reverse complement strand
GATGAATCGAATTTTATCGACGACCTCATCTCTTTCTTTGCGCGATAAATCGAGGATGAGTTTGTCACGTAAAGTATCGAGTTCCTTTTCATATTTTTCGTTAATCTTTTCTCTTATGGATTCTCGCTCTTGGTTAATCTTGTCGGTATCTGCTTTTTCCTGCTCGATTTGAGCGGTTTTGTTCTGGTCGTCCGCATTATCGAGTTCGCTGAGCTGTTCATTGGCGAGTTTGAGAATTTCCTGAGTTGTTGCATAAAACTCGGTGTAAGACATGGCGGTAAAGCGTTTACTAAAAGGAGCGGCAAGTTTTTGATAATTTTGATATCGCTGCGCCATTCTCGTCTTGGAAGTGAGCAGAAATGCAGCACCTTTGGAGACGATTTCGCCATGAATTCTGACATCAGTAGCCGGTTCGGTTATCGTTCCGTTTAGAATAAACACACCGAATTCAATCGTTGTTGCGGAATCGGCGAGGATTCTCATTGGGACGGCCCCAGGGGCAAAGAAAAGTTCCTGAACTGGGATTTTGAGGTCGTTAATTTTGGATAGTTTTCGAGTGCCTGTAACGACAGCTTCGAGGAAGTTTTTTGTCGTTTCACTGGCGAATGTGCGACCATTGACTTTAGCGGATTCAGCGATTGCCAGACCTTCCTGTTGAGATAAATCGAATGGATCTGTGATTTGAATATATCCGTCAGGCCAGAATCCGGAGCCATAGTAACTGGAAACCGCTCCGCGCCCAGAGGGAACGCCTTCAGGCAATGTCGTGGTTTTCCCTTTTTCAAGATAATTAGACCAGGTTGCATCATCGTATGTGGATGGTTGCGGGGCTGCCGATGCAAATGTCGGAATGGAAAGCAACAGTGCCAGTAATCCGGAAGTAATTTTTGCGTTCATTTTAATTGAAAATATGAAGATACACCAAGGAATGTACTCGTTGTTTTAAGGAACGAGGGGCTTCTGAATGGTGCGAATTATCGTAAAAAAAGGATGGGCATCATGCAGATGCATGATCCCATCCATGAATTTACTCCAATTACCGATGAATTGGTGAAATTAATGATGGTGGATTAAAATGGAAGTTCAACAGCATCATCCTCTAAACGTCCGTTTCTATTCTTTCGGGCCTTATTTTTATAGCGGCCACTGCGGCTATTTTTCTTTTGTAAAGCTTTGACGCCTTCAGGCACGTTGACCTTTTTATTGTTCTTTTTGCCATTCACATTGAGGTGTTCAATGGCCATAAGCATAATATGATAATCGAGACTTCGGGCGGCATCGGTATCAGTCACATATTTATTGCGAAGTTTTGTCGTATCAAACATGAATCCGACTTGTTCGGGGTTAGCATTGGCAACGAGTTTAAGTATTTCAAGCTGTCTGGCTTCGGGGAGGTTTTCGGCTGCTTTGAGCATTGCGGTTGAAGCATTGGAAACGAGTTGTTCGATGTCATTGTCTCCTTTTTCCTGACATCCGAGAAAACGGTCTCTGACGGAACAGGCAAGTTTGACGACAATTCGGGAGCCACTGGTTTTGGTCATCAAATCAAATGATTTAATGAGATCAGCAGATTTTTTTGCCCCATTGGCGTATTCCGTCAGCTTGTTTTTTAATTCTTCCGGCATCGTGATTTCCATGACAGGAATCACGTTTTGAGTCAGCATGGATTCAATCATAATCCACGTTTTTTCCAGATCTACGATTAGACCTGTGCTGATATTTTTAGTTTCATCCATGTTGATGCCGAGTCTTTCGTATTCCTTGTTCTTAGCTTCTCTTTCCGCACTTCTGTTCTTGTAAATCGTTTTTTTATCGTTTTGAAAGGTATTTACAATTTGATTGAATTCATCACTGAGTTCTTTGTGTTCTGCAAAAACCTGGTCTCTGATTGCCTGTTTTCTCGAAGCATTGTCGTGCTTGAGTTTTTTTCTTTCATCATTGAGCTCATTGAATTGATCAGATACGACTTCTTTTTCACCATTATCTGTGGAAGTCTTCAAGATTTCGCGCAATGATTCCATTTCATCGTCGACTTCTGCAATTCTTTTAATAATAGCATTGAGTTCAGTATCTTTTGCTTCGGCTTCAGTCAGGAATTTGGTAATGGGAAGTTTTGCCAGTGCCTGAGCCTGAGTGTCAGATATTTCAATAATTTCATCATTCCATTGATTTCTGTCGGCAGCCTGGAGGTCTTTTACTTCCGATGAGATTTTTATGATTTCTGCCCGGAAATCGGCATCTGTCATGGCCTGCAGTTCTGGTCTTCGCTTTTTTAATATCGTTTGAAAATGAGAATATCGTTGGTAATTGCTGTCTACGGGCATTCTCTGTGCACGAACATCTTTCTTTCTCATATAAGCACCAGGTTGAATGGCGCTATTATTCTCTTTATCAAACGTATAAAACCCGAAAGTGATTTTCGAGAGGTTGGTGCGTTCATAGGCGACGATGCTTTCTTCGTGATAAAGTTCATATACCGGCAGCTGAAAATCTTTATTTTTTGAAAGTTTTTCGGCCTGTGCAAGTGTGGCTTCCAGAAAGAGTTTCATCGATTCGCTGGCGTATTGCTCGTGGGATGCAATGGCTTTGTTGGAAAACACGAGTTTGGTATTTTTAGACATATCAAACGGCTTTTGAATGGTTACATAATTGACAGACCAAAAGCCTAAACCATGATAGCCACTGATAGCTCCTGGACCAGTGGGCATGCCCTTCGGAATTGTTTTATTTTTTCCTTGTTCAATAAAGGATTTCCACGCGGCATCGTCGTATGTCGAAGGCGTTGGAGTTGCAAAAGCCTGAACTGCAAAAAGAATGATACTTGCGAGGCAAATAATATTCAGAATGTGTCTCATTGGGAAATCTCCTAATAGGCATCATAATCATCATACTAAACAGTTTTGGATTTTAGGGGCATAAGCCTAAAATCGTAATAGTTTAGCGAAAATGACATCGTTACCCAATGAAAAAATAAATTGTGATTATTTATTTGAGCCTTAAACAAATTCTCACAATTTTTAATCATAAATTCTTTTCAAACACAATAGTCTTTGAATACGCCTTAGGCGGCAGAGTGCGTTTTCGCGAACGCCCTCTGCTCACCAGCGCGTTCTTTTGCAGACTGCGCGCGAGGCGCTATTCCAGGTGCTTCGCCGCTATACGCCGACATCCGGTCGGCGTTAATTAAGTTGAGCAATGCTTATAAACAAATGACATCACTAAGTTCTTGTTAATTGAATATTAGCTCAAATCATGAGTAGACAAATGGAATGTGACTCGTTGAGTCAGAGCTTCCAGCCAGAAAGGGTAGCGGCGTATTTGCTTTGCAAATAGCCGCGCAGGGGAAGGCCTTCCCCTCCCAAATCATCATTCCCTTTTTCCATCACAAACAAACGAAGAGGGAAGTGATGAGTCTATTTTATCAGAAGTGCATTAAACCTTGTATCCGACGGCATTTCTCGCGCGAGTCAGGACTTCATTCATTTTGACACTGGCGCGGGCGGCCCCATCGCGCAGGACATCTTCGAGCGTATCCGGATGGGCCATATAGTCGTCATAAATCTTTCGCGGACCTTCGGTTTTTTCCATCAAGAGATCGTAAAGTGCGAGCTTGGCATGACCATAACCAAATCCCGGAGTCCGGTATTTTTCGGCCAGTTCGTCGCACTGTTCCTGGGTCGCAAAAAGTTTGTACAGCTTGTAGACGTTGCAATTTTCGTAGTCTTTGGGCTGATCAATCGGCGTGGAATCCGTCACAATGCTCATGATTTGTTTTTTGAGCTGTTTGGGCGTGTACATCAGATTGATCGTGTTGCCGTAGGACTTGGACATCTTGCGTCCGTCAAGGCCCGGAATGGTTGCGACGCGTTCATTGAACTTAGCCTGTGGAAGATGGAACGTCTCGCCAAACGTAAAGTTAAAGCGTTCGGCCATATCGCGAGTCATTTCGACATGCTGGACCTGATCTTTGCCGACCGGAACGATGTCGGAATCGTGAATGAGAATGTCGGCTGCCATGAGAACCGGGTAGGCAAAGAGCCCGTGAACCTCTTCGCCGGAAGTTCCGCGATCTTTAGCGGCTTTCCATGCATGAGCGCGTTCAAGAAGACCCATGTTGGTCACACAGCTCAGAATCCATGCGAGTTCGCAGACCTGGGGAAGATCGGACTGGCGATAGAAAATGCATTTTTTCGGATCGAGGCCAAATGCGATAAAATAGGCGGCAATACCATGCGAATATTCACGCATTTTGGCGGCGTCATGCACGGTTGTCATGGCGTGATAATCGGCAATAAAATAGCGGCAATCGTATTGATCCTGCAGGGCGATGGCCGGTTCAATCATGCCGAGATGATTGCCAACATGCGGTGTGGAAGTGGGTTTAATTCCGCTGAGTGAAATCATGAGAAAATCCTTATGAAGAAAAATAAGAAACCCGCAGACAAGTCAAATAACAGGCGCATCTGCGGGGATTTTATGCAAAAAAAGTTAGAAATCGTTGTCGGACAAGAGATTTTCGATGACATCCGGAACTTTTTCGGGAAGGTATCGGACGAGGTCGAGGAATTCTGTGAGGAATTTCATGGTTTGTCGAGGATTGGCGAGCTGTCCCTGCTGAGTGAGTGCATAAACGACATCCGAGAGAGGGGCGGTGATGCCTTCGGGAATGTCAGCATCCGGGTAGGCTTCGCAGTAAAGCTTGACGAGGTGGTCCGTCATCTGGAGGTAATCAGGGGCTGTAAGCTGATTGAGATAGCAGATGAACTGTGGCGGCAAAGCATCCTGAAGCACTCGAATGCCTTCGGAATTCGGCGTCATGGCAAAGACGAGGTACAGGCCCGGTGTGTCGGAATAGCGTGTTGGAAGCTGGCGCTGAATTCCGTATCCGCCGACGAGGAGTTCATCATCGGTACACGGCAGGGAATCTTCATTGCAGACGCAGACGGCATGTGACCAGGCCTGGAAAAGCGACTTGGCATAAGCCCTGTTCTGCGAGGACAAGAGCGAGTAAAACTCGGCTTCATCGATGACGATGACGAGTCCTGCGTATCCGACGTCTTTGGCGAGCTGTGAAATTCCGTTGAGGATATAGCCGTAAATTTTGGCCCATGGGCGATAGTCGAGGAGCGAATAGATCTTGGGAAAACGCCCATGAATCATATTCAGTTCGTCGTTGATATCCTGGTTTGAACGCGTGGGATGTCCCTCAATCCAGTCGATGAGGATGTGTTTTGCAGTCTGAGGCCATTTTTCCGGGTCTGGAATGTGTGCCGGCAGACGAAGTGTTTCGGGATGATTAAGAGCTCTGGTATAGGCAAGTGCCGGCGAAAGATAGAGATGAAGGCCTTTGTCGAGCTGTTCGCGAATGAGTTTCGGCAGCGGATGGGCTTTGTCTGTTTTTGCCAGGTATTTGTAAAGAATCTCGTCGTTTTCAGCGGCTTTATCGAGCAGAGGCTGAATGCCGTCAAGGCATTCGGGGCTGTCGGGATAAATGAGATTTCGCATAATCGCGTGATAAATACGCTTGGGTTGAGACGGTGCAAAATCGGCGTGATCGAGCGTGACTTTTGAGACGAGAAAATTCTGTTTCAGTGCGATTTGCTCGATGAGTTCGAGCATATGTGATTTTCCGAGGCCGTAATCGCCAAGGAATGCGCGTCTGGCACCGGATTCTTCACACTGCGCGAGGTCTCGGCGGACGATATCGATTTCAATATTACGTCCAAAGGTGGATGTTTCGAGGTCGGTTGCCGGAACCACGCCTAACCGCATTGCCTCAAGCGTCAGAGCTGCATGAAGTTTTTGAGCATTGAAGTCGTTGGACATCATGTTACCTGCGGAGAAAAGTTTTTTTGTGACGGGGGGGAAGTGTCCCCCCGCGCGTCTATTGCCTGGCGGCAATACGCCGCTCCCCTCTCTCCAACCCATTTCAGGTCAAAGAGTTGTGGCCTGAAACATCAAAAATCATCAAATTCATCTTCAGTTTCGGCAGCTTCGGTCAACGTCTGCTGGCCGGACCAGAGCAGTTCTTTTGCCTGCTCTTCTGTGAGTACGGATTCGCCATCTGCGAGCTGGGCATAGAGGAAATCGACCCAGGTTTTGACGAAAAGACGTCTGTGGTTGACTTCAAAACAAGCTTCGGCACAGGCGTGCGCGAGGGATGCTGCATTTTCGGCCTGAAGCATTTCATTGAAGGCAACTTCACGGGCATCTTCAAAGACTTTAACGAGGCGTATGCCGAGTTCTGTGAGGAGTTCTTCTGGTGCCAGATCGAGTTTTTCGAGGTCGATAAGGACGGCCTGCGGGCTTCTTGCACTCAATGGCACTGGTGATTTCAGACGCTGATAGAGAGCGGGATAATCGGGCACAACCGTGCGCATGAATTCGGGCGGAACGGCATACATAAAGAGTGTATGTGGCAGCTGATGACGCCCGCAAAGATCGACGACCTGGCGCAGGTTGTCACCAATGATGTGCGAACGACGTGCGCTCACTGAAAGGTTGCGGTCAACCTCATCGAACAGAAGGACGGTTCCCGGAAGACCGAGAGCCACGATCATCTGGAGCAGACTGCGCATCATCGTAAATCCGTTGGATTTCGTGATCTGTTCGTAGACACCGCATGTCTTAAGTTCAGGCACTGCGATATTTTCTCCGAGCAGCCAGGCTTCGAGAATCTGTTCAAGATTGAAGTCATTCTTTAAATATGCCTGAGCAAATTCGACGACTGCTCTTCGACAGGAATGGCTTTCACACCATGCCCGGGCAAGTGTTCTCGTCATCCATGCTGTGACAGCGCCTTTAGGATCGGCTCCGTTTTGCTGGGCTGCTTCATCCAGTTTTTTGTCGATCACTTTGCGGATGATGTTGCAAATGCCAAGTTCCGGTGCGGCAGTAATGGATTCCGGTTCGAGCATCAGATGGCTTGCAACGTTCTGATAGACTTTCAGTGCGTCATCATAAGGGCATTCAGCCGGAGAAAGCTCGACACTGGCAGCAGCAAACCCATATTTCCATGCGAGTTCGCGTACGCAGTGAAGAAAATGTGTTTTGCCACCACCGAAATATCCCTGGACGAGTTTGAAACTTGAGCCTTGTTTGAGAAGACTCTGAAAATATTCGTGTTCAAGAACGTTAAGATAGCTTTCATTGCCAACGTTGATTCGGCTTAAACCAAATTCAGGTGGCTGCCCACCTTCGCCAAGTCGTTGAATAATGTGAGCTGCAATCAGTTTGTTCTCTTCGTTTGTTGGCATGGTCCAAAAATCTCCGTTCAAAGTGGACGGCTATGAAAATCGGTAATTCCGAAAATAAATAAGCCTGCAGTAGTTTACGCCTGTCTAAAACAGATAGACAAATAATATTGACCTTCTGATACACCCATTGGGATAAACAGGACGTTATTTTTGTTTCTCGTACTTCCCCCCGTTGCCGTTCCGAGTTCCAGTCGAAGGCCGTGGTTTTGTAAAAGTTTGTCAGCCCGCAATTTTTGAAGCTGATAGGCCAGAAGATATCGAGGAAAGACAGCTGTTTTTTTCATGGCAGCCAGATTTGGCCACAACCATGCCAGCGGTGGCAGAAGCTCAACGATATCCACACTTGCGCCGGCAGGTTCCTTTTTCTTCAGCAAAACCATGTCATAGGCGAGTTTGAGGATATTCCAGAACTGTTGTGAATCAATGCGGGTGGCTCGGAAAACGTCGACCAGGGATTTGTGGGCTTCGAGTATTTCCTCCGGATCGAGCGATGTTGTCTGGAGGAGTTCATGCGCATATGTCCAGACGGCTTTCATCTGTTCAAACTGGACTTCCAGCGTCAGCGGATTGATAAAAATGACAAGCGGATTATCCGAAATAATGCGGAGACTATTGTTTTTTTCGTTTCCCTGTGTCAGACCGGCAATCAGATTGTGATGGGCATGAATGCGCAGATCCCTCAGACGTAGTTCAAGTGCGTGAAGCAGGTCTTTCTGGGTCGCTCCACAACCAAAAGTCGTCAGATCTGTTGTTCTGAGTGCTTCAATGGCATCCGCCATATAATCCTGGCGTTCTAGTGATTTTGCGGTGTCCAGTTTTTCAAGTGCTTTGACAATAATTTTGCCATTTGTCAGCACTTTATTGACCGATTTGGCTGTCCCCTGCAGTGCGACGAGCAATTCGGATTCAGATTCAAACATATGGAATAACGAACTCCAATTATTTGTGTTTTTAATGCAAAGAGCAAACCCCGTTCAGAATATTGTTTCTAAGCGGAGTAAATATGGGATTAGGCCTGAAAAGCCGATAAAATGCAAAACTTAATCGTTGTCGTTTTCTTTGTCGTTTCCGATCGGAGCTTCGAGGCGTGGGGAATTATTGCGAAGCACTTCGTAAGCCACTCGATTGCTGTATTGAGCATTACGTGAAAGCGACGAATAGGTGAGAAATTCGATTCCCTGGGAATGTTTTTTGGAATCGGGAACAGTCTCGGCATGATAGCGAGTTGCCGCGACATCGTGCAGAAAAGCAGCGAGTGCCGCGTCGCCGGCTCCACTCGTATTGCAGAGCTTTTGCGGGCCGCCGAGATATGGATGAATATGCGTAAAAATGCGAACTGGGGCTGTGCAGTTGCGGCGTAAAACGAGGCGACTGTATTCGTATTGGTTGTAATTCTCAATCGAACCACTGTGAAGTCCGTCTCTTGTCGCTCGTTTTACGGAGTCATCGGTGTAACCACACATCGTGAGTCCTCGCGCGCCTTCTGTAATGAGTACTGCATCGACAAAATCGAGAAGTTTATTGCCGGCATTGAGCGGATCTGTACAATCAGTCAATGCTTCTGCTTCGCGCGCATTCATGGCTACGATATTGACATATTTTTTAAGGACATCGAGAATTTCGTCTTTCATGCGACGAACGAGTGCGCTCGTTCCCAGACCAAAAGCAACCGGAACACCTGCTTTATGGGCTATTTCAAACATGCGGAGTGTTGCCTGCGCGATCGGTCTGTTAGGATTGGCCAGGCAATAGACACTCGATGCAACCACACTCGCGTTCTGAATGACTTTTTCGTCGAGATCATTCGCACTGTAATTGCCGCTAATTCCCGGCGCAACAGCAAATGAACGTTCGCCATCTGGCGTAAAGCATGTCACGGCAATGCCAACCTGACCGGCAACCGGAATGAGATAATCCAGATTGACGGCTTTGGGGGTCTGCGCCACATAGGCAAATGCCGGTGTTCCAGGACGTATCGTTTCGGGAATTGCACCCAGCAATATCGCCGGTTCTCCTGACAAATGGGTATAGTTGCAAAGCGTATTGGCGATTGTTCCGCCAGCTGCAAACCTAACTTCAAGTCCAAGCTCTTCGACTCGATTCAACAGCCGCGTGATTTCTTCTGCAGAAAATTGAACACTTTCGCCAGAAATCAAACCAAGTTCTGGTAGTATTGACAGTGGACAACCGTGAATTTCCAGATCAACAAGAACTTCATCCAAACCAACAATATACCATGGCTTGGTCGTCGTAGTTGTCGTCAGTGTGGATTTCTTTTCCGTCACCGGAAAGTAATACTTGCCCTTTCGGATTCCGGGGAAACGCATAAAACCGTCCTTTGCTTCAGATACGGGTATACTCCCACTCTCGTTGTGAGTGGGGCGCGAAAGTTAACGAAATCTAAACGTGGTTGCAAGTAGATTAAACACCTACACTGCAATTATTCTTCTTCAACGTTTGTGGAATGAGCAAATTCAAACACTTTGTTGAATTTTTGATACAGAGTTCACAGTTCTCAATAAATGGGAACTGTGAGGGGGCTTTTACCTTTACATACGACGTTTTGCAAATAATGCTTCTTTTATTTGTTTGTCATCATCAGAAAGAAATGGATTACAAAAAACACATCTGAAATCCGGGGGCTTTAAAAAAAGATATGGATTCTGTTTCCAGCCAGGCATGCATTTGGATTTGTCCATTTATCACGCGTTTACCGATGAGAATTTGGGCGGGTTTTCCATGAAATGCCAGCCATTGTTCAAATGCGCAGGCCGTTTCGAGACAGGCTATCCATGGTCTGAATGTCAAATGACGGACGATTTTCATTTCGATTTCCATATTTTCTGGTCGAAACTGGTGTGTGCTGGTGGGGATGAATTTCAAAATTTCGTTGGCCAGACGATGACTGTATTCGATTGTTTTTTGCGGACCGCAGAAATGATTAAGTATGGCAAAACCAGTCTGCGGAATGGGAAGCAGGAGAATGGAAATGAACATGATTAATAGCCTGTGATGGAAAAATGCATGATATCCTTTGTGGGACCATCGATTTCTCCACCCCATTTCCAGAACATGGTCATGGTTTGATAAACGATACCGTCTTTAACAATAGATACGCGAGGAGCTTTTTCGGGTTTCCAGTCTCCGCCAATACCACGTTTGCATGTTTTAACTTCATCGGATTTATTCGTAAGTTTTTCTGGGCAGTTGCTGTAGATGGCGTTTTTGTGAGCATTAATGTCAATTGCCGTGCCGAAACTATGCTGACTCCAAAATGTTCGAAGTCCATTTTTATCGACGGGACCTCGCGTTTTGCCGGGACGATAGCCTTCGAGTTTTTCGATATCGAATTTTCCGCTTGAGGCTATTTCTTTTAGAGCTGATTTGACCTGTTCTGCGTAGACATGACAAATGCGAATAGATGCGACATCGACACCGAAATCATGTGGATCAATGGTCATCTGATCTTCAGAACAAATCGTGCATTCCGGTGCATTGGGATCGCGTTCGTCATCTGTGACTTCTGCATAAGGTTTGGAAACCGTAAAATGATTAGTTGAACGTCCTTTTTTAGTATCCCAGGCGTATGCAGAATACGAGCATGTTTTTGGTTGTTTTCGTGCAGATGGATTTACAGGCTTTTCAGTTTTTTTTTCAGCTTTATCGGATTCAGCCTGTTTGGTTTCTTCTTTTTTTTCATCAGGAAATGCGAAGAGAACGGGCGCAAATCCGTCCAGATCCGGTTTGCACTTTTCGTTGGGATCTGCAGGTTTGGCTTCTTCTTTTGCAGAAGGACAAGGCTCTTGTGCAAAGGCAGATCCGCTCAAAAAACTTAGTAAAATGGCCAGAAATATCGATTTTTTCATTTGCTCGGTTCCTCTGCCTGTGGGGGGAGAAAATCATCGATCACAAAGGGAAAATCCTCCGGATTCTGAACTTTTACCCGTTTGGTCACCTGACGGACGGTTTTTCCATCCGGATGCTGAAGCCAGGCTTTAAAAACACTGACGGGTTGAATGCTGTATCGATAATCATTGTTGTTCGGATATGTCGCACTCGTCCTGAGGATTAACGCATTATCGGCGGCTGGAATTCCAATGATATTTTTCTTAAATTGTGTCGAATATCCCCAGTACTGTTCCGCATTAGAGAGATAAAGTGTTGTCACTTTTGCGCCGAGTTCATTAAGTGTACTGGCAATGGAAGCAAAAGCCCGATCTCCGAGAAGGTTTGCCTGAAGTGTTCGAATGCGCCCGTTTTGAATCATTGTTTTGATATATTGGAATGATTCAGGATCGTTCATAAACGTCTTAACGTTCATGCGTTCAAGGCGTTTGAGCTGTTTTGCAATGCTTTTCTGGGTCGATTTATAGACTTTGAGAGGAAGTGGTTTGTTGAGTTCGGCTGAAGTTCCGATTTCTCCTTTCAGGAACTCCATTCCTTTTTCTCTTTCGTAAAAATACTGATACAGGCATTCGCTTGAATTGCATTGCTTCCAGAATGTCATATAAATGCGATGAATGATGACGACCCATGGATCGTAATCGATGACAAAAGCGAGTGTCGGGCGCTGCCAGCCGATAAAGAGATAGCCCTGATCGGTTCCGACTCCGATATAGGTTCCGCCAAGATTTTCAATATGTTCCTTGAACAAATCGAGATGTTTTTCGTCACTGAAAGGAAAATGACCACCTTCATTCTTTTGTTCAACGGCATTGAGTATTTCAGGATCGACGTCCCATGTGATGTTTTCTAATTTTTGAAGGTATTCCGGCGGGAGTGCTTCGATGGAATGAAAAACATCATTTTCTTTTGTTTTTGCTTGTTCTGTGGGGATTTCCTGATTTTCAGTGGCTTCGTCAGCGATGGCAATTTCGCTGGGGGCAATGGCGTTTTGGGGTGCCAGCTCAGTGTCAGCATCAGGCAATGCGGCATTCTTTGGAGCAACGGCCTGCTGGTTCTGAACCGATGGATTATCCTGTGTTATTTGAGTCTCAACAATCGTATTTTTTGCTGTATTGTTGGCTAATTCCGGCATTTTCTGCACATTGTTTGCAGGTTGTTCTTGCTGTGTGTTTTGGTTGGCCGGTGTGTTACAGGCTGTCAGAAGCAGTATGGCTGATAGAGATATGGGGATGATTGAGTGAATAATTTGCATAAATACTGATAGAAACAAATCGAATGATGATGCCGCTCTTTTATCTTTTATTTGATTTGTTTTAAGCAATGGAGGAAAGGTGAGCGATATTTGTGAATAAGTGTATGTTCATGTGGCAACTGATATTCATTCTGCCTGGATGTCTTATAACCCAATATCCACTTTCTTGCCATTATTCGAAATATGGAATAACACAAAGCAAGTTTGATGTACGCAATCTTGCGCTTTTCAACCCGAACGAGGATGCCGTGAATTATTCGTAGTATTCCGAGTTCTTTGCCAAAAGTGGCAGCCCATGCCCAATAAACGCATCGTGCAGCTTCCTGCACATATCAAAAGTGAAACTTCTGAAATATCTGCACCTTTTGATTCCTGCTTTGTTCCCCGTGGATTTCTGTTTCCAGAATCGCGGGATGAACTTCAGCCATATCGGGAGTTTCCGCTCTCCGATCCGTTTTATACGATGCCCCAAAAGACGGATAATTCGGTGGATGACATCTTTGCCGCCGATAACTCTGTTGATTCGGATGCGAACTGTTTTGATTCGACGATTCTTCAGATTAGTGAGCTCGACGAGCTGTTGCTGGATGTTCAGAGTATGGGGATGCAGTATACGCTTCATACCCAGATGTGTCTGAGACATGATTTCATGTATGATTTTCCGAGCATATGGGACAAAAATCAGGCACTTTTGTGTAACATTCCGGTTTTTTCAGAAGAGCTTTGTCAGTGGCATTATCCGATTTCGACGATGGGTTACAACATTGCGAATACAGAACCGCCGCTTGATATCAATAGTGCGAGCAATTATCCTCAGCTTTTTGGCTATCTTCCGAATGGCGATATTGCTGTTTATTGGGAAATTGCAGAAGCTCTTGCAGATGAATTTGGCATTGAAATCGATCCGATGCGCAGCACGATAGATGGTACGCTTGTTTTAATGCCGACGATTGCCGAGCAAATCAAGAAACTGGCGCCATGTGACGGGTATTGTGAGACGGGAATTGTTGTTAATCCTGGCAAGGATATTCAGCCAGCAGTTTCATTTGCATGGCAGTGGATAGGTCAGCAGCCGATTGTTCTCAAGTATGCGATGTATCAGTTTTATCGGCTTCGTCTGCCGGTTATTCATTGCGAACTTGATTTCAATCCGTATGCGGAAGCGACCTGGGGGGCATTTGGATTTACTTCGCCGCGTTTGTGTGGTTATGAATTCAAAATCGTCAATAATCCCTTTACGCGAGACGTTCCGATTTTTGCAACAGAACGAGGAAATATTGTTGTTTCGCGGAAATTCTACGATCGCCTTGTGCAGCTGATTAATCAGTTTGGGATGGGATTTTGTGGTCAGCTGTTTCCGATTCAGCGCATTCCATAATGAATGTCATTCATGCGGCAT
>JAZRWV010000301.1:0-16446 GCA_045599925.1 Myxococcota bacterium | reverse complement strand
TAAAAAAAGCCGCGCATAAAGCGCGGCTCGTAAATACATACAAATCCTGTACTATTTACCACGAGATTTGACGATAGTTTCGGCATCCGTCAGGAAATTATCACAGCCTTTTTCTTTAAACATCGCTTCCCAGTCTCTTTTGACTTTTTCAGCATCAACACCGTCAGTGGCTGAACAGACATAAAACTCTTTCTGCATGCTATTCGCCAACATATATGCGGAAAGATAAAAACCGGAATTGTCCATATCTTCAGAAAGATTAGAGGCCTTTCCGCCATTATTTTTCAGGCTTTGCTTATACTGTTCACAAGCGCTTTTAAAGACGACATCGCGATCCATTTTGGTTTTATTAATAACCTGACTGGAAATTGTCGCGCAGGATTTCTCACACGAAACAACGCCGTGTGTAGTGACACAACCTGCGGCATCCCACATCATCGCTATTTCAGTGAAGATCTCAGGTGTATCGTTTTCATTGACATCATCATCATCGCCACAGGCAACGACATTTAGCCCCAAACCAAGAATTGCACTGGCAAACAACAGTTTTTTCAGAAAACCAGACATTATCGATAACTCCTCTTTGCGGATGAAAATATATCAAAAAGCTTGAAGCCCAAAGTCTTGGAAAAAGCCGTTCAAGGCATCGCTCAATCTTTTATTCTAGCATGACTCGTTGCCAAATCAAAAGAATTTCGTCATTAATTGACGACGCCAAATTGCATAAACCCAATAAAAAAGCCGGAATGCAATGCATCCCGGCTTTATAGACCTACGAATTCTGGAGTTTAGTTTGCTTTATTGGCATCTTGATCAGCAGCTGCTTTGGAGGTGGCATCAGCTGCGGTCTGAAGAATATTCGACCACCCATCCAGTGTTGTAAAGGATGTTGTCAATTCTTCTGCACCATATTCAAAACCAACGACACCAAGGGCACCTGCTGCACCAGCAAGTTGTGCGCAATATTCAACACTTGCCTTGACATTGCTCCAGGCCGTTACGAAGCTCAATGATTTCAGAGCACCATTCAAACCAACAGCAGCTTTACAAACTCCAGATGTATTCTGGAAACGTTCATGTTCTGCTTTGATACTATCAGAAGTCACGCCACTGTTTTTATCGGTAATTGACTTCATACTATCATAAAGAGATTTGCAGGGCGCAACGGCATTTTCAACGACTGTCTTATCAATCGTCGCAATATCTGATGGCAAATCAGCAACCGAACCAATCGAACTATTTGCACTTGCCATACCACCAATGTCATCAAGAATAGCAAGATAACTCGGTGTAAAACAAGCTTCATCACCTTCACTACAAGCGACGAATGAGCAGGAAAGAGCGGCGAGGAGAGCAACTGGAAGAAGTTTTTTCATTTTGTAATCCTTATAAAGAGCCCAATAAACATGGGGAAAACGTGACATTTTTTTTGCTGTGCTTCGCACAACAAACGCAATATAGCCATTAATTGACCGAATCACAAGAGCACACACCTCAAAAAAAGCGCGGCCGTATCGTGCCGATAGGCCGCGCGAAAGCATGGCGTATTGGCCGATGATGTAAGACGCAAAATTTTGCATCTTACATCACCGGCCAATAGACATGCCTATAAACTAATAGATCAAACCTCTAATCTTGATACCTTCGTCGTCGGTACCGATATGCATTTCATAAAAATTGGCTGTTTCTGAAGCATCTGCGAGACTTGGGTCAAGCATTCCAATCAGTGAAGGGGTAAAACCAAAGGAGAACATCGTGCCGTCATTTTTGTGTTCGGAAGCAGAGATTGCTTTCACATCGTAAGTTGCTGTGCCGAGAACGAGGTCTTTGTCTGTCAAAAGTGCATTGACTTTAAGCGGCATGCTGACGAGTTCCGACAAATCTTTTTCTGCAACCTCGTTCGGTTTTAACGCCAGTAATTGTGCGAGTTCAGGAGCAGATGCACCTGCAAGAGACGAAAGAAGTGCATAAGAAGCACCGAGTGTTGGGCCGGTGACGTTTACAGCGGCTTCGATATCAAAGTTGCCTGTTTCATTTTTGTTCAGTTTGTCGAGAACAAGATTGATGCCGTTAATGGCACTTGTAAACATCTTAAACTGAGGTGATGAAAGCGAAGCGATTTCAGATTTGAGGTCAGATGGAATGAGCTCATTCAGCATTTCACATTCATATTTTTGGGCACTGACTTTGTCGACAAGACTGGTCAGCCATGCAATGCCTTTATCGACATTGAGGTTCAGAGCAGCTGTTGCCAGGGACTGGTCAGTTCCAAGTTTGATGTGGGGAATGTTCAGGTCCTGAAGGGCTTTGAGCTCATTTTTATCAGAGAGCACGATTGTTCCGGAGGATTTTAAGACACCCTTGCTGTCCATATCATTGCTGAATTTGATTGTCGGAACCTGTCCGATGAGAGCAGCAATTTCTTTTTCACATGCGGACGTGAAAACATCAGCACCTTCGATGGTACGAATAGCGTTAGTTAAAACACTGAAGAGTTTGATATTGTCGATATAGCCAACAGCTTCTGTATCTTCACTAATCTTGCCGAGTTTATCTTTGCTGAGTGGTTTGGCTGCAGGTTTGAGCAGGTTTTCCAGAACTTGAGTACCATCGGCATGGACGAGGGCAAGGGTCATGATGTTGTTGTCATAATTGACAGCCATCAGAGTTGGGAATGGTGATTCTTTGCTATCGTTGGGGGTGAGATAGGAAGACAAGTCATATGTTTTCCAAGTGGAATTGCCGACTTTGAGCTCTTTGGCTTCTGGCATCGGTTCTTTCGCTGCGTCAGCGAGCACGAGAATGAGGGATTTAAATGATTCAACTGCTTTTGCCTGGAATTTTGCAGTATCTACGACCATCATTTTCATGACAGGTGTTTTATCTGAAAGATATATCACGCTATCCATATGACCTTTTGGATGAAGTCCCCATTCCAGGGCATTACCGGCATAGTCGGCGATGAGCGGACGAAATAGTTTTGATGCATTTAGTGTGTTTGTGACAACTTTTTTCTGCTCTTCGCTCATTCCTTCGAGTTTTTTTTCAGAATTGGCAATGGATTTGTCGAAGCTTACGAGAGTTTTTTTAAGCAATTCTTTGATTGCAGGAGAATCGATATCGTGTTGACGCGTGGAAGAAATGATCAGAGCTGTATCTTCAGGAACGAATTGGAGCAAAGCATTGACATCTGCTTTATCCCATTTTGCATCCAGATTTTGAGTGAGTGCAGCGATATCAGCTTCTGGTGTGGCATTGTTTTTCTTGCATCCAGCGGCGAAAATAAGTGTTGCAGCTGTGAGTAATACCAATGATTTGTTGATAAGTTTCATATACATCTCCTTTTAAAGTGTTTATTCTGGGATGATAATCCATCCGATGACATGTGATGTCGTGGATTTAACTTCGTTGTCGTCATTTGGGTCGTCAGACGTGTCATCATTGCTGGTGTCTTCGACTTCTTCCTTGACGACGATATAACCATTATAAATGGAATGGATTCTATTTCCGACTTTAATGGATTCGGAAACAGGTGAATTGTTTGCGAGTTGTTTTCGATCAGACACGCATCGTTCATCGAGTTGTGTCATATCTGGGGAATATTCGATGGATGCCAGTGTATTTTTTCGGAAATTTAAGATTGTGGTGTGATCAGGGCTTTCATACCGCAAGATATTGAGTGATTTGTCTTCGGAAAGAGAAAATCCATCGAGTTTTGAATTCAGTTCGGAGTACGGGGTTCCGAGGTTGTAATCGAAGAGACCTTTTCCAGCGCGAATACATTCGAACTGATAAGGTGCTTCGGCGTTTTTAATTTTCTGAACTTCCTGATAGTAAAACCAACAGAAGATGAGTCCGCAAAAGATGATGACACCCACGATGGTTTTCCATTCGGCTTTAAGAAATGAATACATAATTGAAAAAAGCTAAATAAGATGGATGGAGGAATTAATTTCTAAGGAATTTGATGGCATGTTGAGCAGCTTTTGCGCCGTCATAGACGGCTTTAGCGACCTGTAACATGCCGCCATTACAGTCGCCACAGGCATAAAGACCTTCAATTGTGGTTGCGCAATTGTCGTCGACGACAATGCGGGCACCGTCTGTTTCTGCACCGACTTTTTTAGCGAAATCGGCACTACCAGCGACGCCGACGGCGACAAAAAGTCCGTCCATTTGAACGACCGAACCATCCTCAAGTTCAAGTGATTCAAGAGAATCCGTACCATTAAGATGAATGATTTTTCGAGCATCGACGTGGATATTATCGCGATCTGTGGGTTGAAATTCAGGTTCTTTTCCCATGGTAAAGATGGTGACGGAGCTGGATGTATCAGCGAGGACTGTGGCTTCATGCAGCGCATATTCGCCATTTCCAAGGACAGCAACATTTTTCTGACGATAGAAGAACGCATCACAAACAGCACAATAACTGACGCCGCAGCCTTCCAGTTCTTTCAGGCCATCAATTTTGGGAGCAATACGAGCAGCGCCAGTGGCGAGAATAATGACATCACCAGGATAAGAAGCTGTTTTGGTGAGAATGGTCAGTTTTTCTTCCCACGCGAGTCCGACGACTTCATCCTGAATGATTTCAACGCCAAGAGATTTTGCCTGTTCAAGACCTTGATTAAAGAGTTCCGGGCCTGGAATTGCTTTGGCGAAGCCATAATAATTTTCGATGGCAGATGCTTTTCCAAGAGCACCTTGATCTTTATAAATGACAGTGACAGAAATGCCTGCCCGGACGAGGTAGATTGCGGCCGAGAGGCCGGCAGGGCCGGCCCCGACAATAATTGCTTTTTTGGTCATATTGCGAAAAAATGAAGTAGTGAAAGAACCAAACGGGAAACCAGGTGGCTTTCAGGTTAAGTTTATAATGCAAAAATAATAGAGCAAATATAGCAGTCTCAGAAAAGAACTGATGATTCGCCATACTTATATATCATAGTCACGGAATGATGCGCGTCCAAAAATTTGGTCATTGCTCAAAGCGTGTTAAAGTTTAGTTTGCGAACGGATTCGCAGAATGAGGATGCAGGGATGCCTGAAAATAATAAAAGAAAAAAATCGACAACAGCAGATTGTTCAAAACGCAGAAAACAACAACCTGCGCGCAAAAAAGTTCCGGAATCATCGTCAAAAAATACGCGAGTTTCTCGAAATAACCGAACTGAAGCCAGGAATGTGCGCCACGATAACCCTCGCGTTTTGCAGCCAAACCCAAGACGGCAACAAAGACGCACGAAAGTTTATGCTTTTCTCGTCGGCGGGATTCTCATCATTCTTGGAATTATTCTGTTTTTGATGCTCTTTACATTTACATCCACTGATCTGGCTGCAGATGCAGAAAGTGCGCTTAATTTGTTTGGCTTTATTGGCGCTTACCTCGCCGATATCATGCTGAATCTGTTTGGACTCGCAGCTTTTTTATTTTCTGCCGTTTGTCTGTTGATGGGAATCTGCTCCATTTGCGGACGTCAGATCGATGTCAATGCAACGTCAATAATTGGAATGATTATGCTCATTCTGGGCTGTTCTCCCATGGCTCAGATGATTTTTTCGGAAAGTCAGATTCTGGAACATGCTCCGGGCGGTGTTTTGGGAACATGGAGCTGCTCGTTTGCTGTATCTCATATGCCTTCCGCCGCTTTTTTTGCGATATGTCTTGCTGTGACGATATTTGGCGGACTCCTTGTCACCGATACCAGCCTCAAGGCATTTTTCCTTGGATTATGGAAAATAATTCGCTGGACGTTTAAAACTCTGGCGCATGTCTTTGCTGCTCCTTTCAGAAAACGCCCGATCTCAGTTGGGGCTGATGTGCAGGAAAACTCGGATGCCGCTGAGGAAGCAATTGCCGGGTTGAGTGATCGCATTTTTTATGAGGATACGCCGTCGCAATTGCTGGATGGAAAAGAAGCTGATCTCGAGGAACGGGAAGCTCAGGCTAGAGCAGCTTCTGAAGCTGTTGAGAAATCTGAAAATATAACAGATTTGCCGACATATCCGGAAAAAGCAAGCGTAAATGTGGATGAAAAATCGGAGGTTTTGCCGCCCAAAACAGAGATTCATCCCGTAAAATCGAGAATTGAAGATGCTTCGGCTGATATCGATGATCCGGATGGACTGCTTGTGATGGAACAGCCGGAACCTGCGTTAACGGTTTCGACACCGGAACCCGTTAATTCTGAGGAAAAAGAATCGGAAAAAGTCGAAAAGACCGAGATGCTTGGCGATATCATGGCCAGAATCATGAAAAATACGCCTAAAAAACGTACGATTAAAAAGCGTTCTCCCTCTGTTCCCGCTATCGAACCCGAGTTCGAATACGATTCAATTCTGGCTCCGGAACAGCTCAGTTCTGGTCAGCATGTCGAATCAGAGACCCAGAACACAAAAGTGCTCGGCAACTGGAAACCGAGAACCATCGCAAAAAAAAGTTCAAATGGTGCCGAAATTCGTGAAACTGAACATGTTCAGGTGGAACAGCCGACGGTTGCTCTTTCTGATATTCACGATGAGACAGCCCGTAAAGCTCTATCGATTCCTGCACCATCCATTCCTTCTCATATGACAAAGGACTTGCTCGCCCAGCTTCAGACTGAAGATCTTGAGATTGTATCCAAACCGGCAGTTGCTGTAACCAGACTCGTTCCAAAGAAAAATGTGTTCGAAGCACTCGCCGATACAGCTGATCTTAAATCAGAAAAATCGGAAAAACCAACACTTGAAGCTCCAAAAGCTAATGTCGAACATATTGAAAAGCCCAAATTCGATATTCATCAGGATGTAACAGCTGATGTTAAAAATGCCAAAACACAGGAAAATGCTGTTTCAGCACCTAAAGCTGACAACAAAACAGAAGTTCCGGTCTCTGCTGAATTGCGCGCATTAATGGCTGAAGCCGGTTTTAGAGCTCCTGCGAAAAAAGAAGAGGATTATAGCGAGATCTCTTTCGATGAATTCGAAATTCCTCAGAATTCTGATGCAAAACAGAGTGATAACGGCATTGTTCTCGAAGAAATCAGGGAGGATAATCTCAATTCTGTTCGTCGGAACGAAAAGTCTGACGATGAGGAAAACGAAATTGAGGAAATTCAGCCTGTTGTGAAAGAAAATGCGCCAAAAATGCGCAATTCTTTTGTTGTTGCAAAAGAAAAAAAACGCGCGAGTGAGGATGAACTCAAAGAAGCAGAACGTGCGCGTTTGGAAAGCAAAAAACAGGCTGCATATGAATTTCCGCCGATTTCACTGCTGCATTACGACGAAGCAACTCAGAAAGGTCTGGATAACGATGCTCTCAGACTTTATGCGGATAAAATTGAAGAAAAACTGGCCGAATACCATATTCAGGGCCAGGTCGTTCAGATTTGTCCAGGCCCCATTATCACGCGATTTGAATTTCAGCCGGCTCCGGGAACGAAAGTTTCGAAAATCGCCAGCCTGACCGATGACCTGATGATGGCTCTTGAGATTAAATCGGTTCGCATACTCGCTCCGATTCCTGGAAAAGGCGTCGTCGGCATCGAAATTCCGAATGAAAAACGCAATACAATTTATTTCAAGGAAATCATTGCATCCAAACAGTTTACGGAATCGAAAAGCATTCTGACGATTGCACTTGGCAAAGATCCCGAAGGTGAGCCAGTGGTGAGTGATTTGGCTAAAATGCCGCATCTTCTCGTGGCTGGTTCAACCGGCAGTGGTAAATCTGTCGGCATCAATACGATGATTTGCAGTCTTCTTTACAATGCAAGTCCCGACGACGTGAAGCTGATTCTGGTCGATCCGAAGTGCTTGGAACTGAGCATTTATGAGGGAATTCCGCATCTTCTCGTTCCACCGATTACGACGCCGGCCGAGACGGCGGCGGCTCTCGACTGGGCCTGCGAGGAAATGGATGAACGCTATCGCAAGCTGTCTGCACTCGGCGTGCGAAACATTAGTGGTTATAACGAACAGGTTCAGAACCCGACACTTCCCAAGGCGATTGAAGCCGTTCGTGAAACGGATGCAGACGGCAATCCCAAATATACGCATATGCCTTATATCGTAATCGTCGTGGATGAATTCGCCGATTTGATGATGACTGCAGGCAAGGAAATCGAACGTTCGATTGCAAGACTTGCACAAAAAGCCCGTGCAGCCGGCATTCATATCATTCTGGCGACTCAGCGTCCTTCTACAAATGTCATTACGGGTATCATTAAGGCGAATTTCCCGACACGACTCGCTTTCCGCGTTTTCAGTTATGTCGATTCTCGCACGATCCTCGACCAGAAAGGCGCAGAATCTCTGCTCGGAATGGGCGATAGTTTGTTCCTGCCTCCGAACACGGCGGTTTTGCAGCGCGTTCATGGGGCGTTCGTTTCTGATGACGAAGTTCAGGCTATTGTCGGTTTCCTGGCCAAACAGCGTTCACCTGAATACAATCTCGATATTACGACGCCCAAAGATATTGATGATTCTGATGATGATGCGATTTCTGCAGGATCTTCAAGCGATTTTGATCCGTTGTACGATCAGGCGGTTCAAATTGTGGCTGAAACGCGTCAGGCTTCGGCGTCTTTCCTTCAGAGACGCATGAGTATTGGGTTTAATCGTGCTGCGAGGATTATTGAGCAAATGGAACGCGAAGGCGTTGTGGGGCCGCAAAAGGGCCAGAAACCTCGCGAAGTTCTGATTCAGCCTATTTAAAGGGATTTTGGGCCCGTGCTATCGGCTTTGCCGATACGCACGGCAAAATCGGCCTATTGCTTTGCAATACGGCCGATTTTATTTTTCATTCCTCGTGTCAAAACTTGTCCCCAATACTTACTTTTTTCCATTTTGATTATTCTTATTTAGCACAAATGCAATAAATTCTTCAGAAGCCCCGGATTCTCTTAATCTCATTACAATTTCATTGATTTCAGCTTCTTTAATTTTTCTGGCTCGTTCTTCACCGAGCTTAATTCCTCGTTCTTCGCCTCTTATTTCGGCATTTGCAATGGCAGATGCTTCTTCATGCATGGCATCTTCCCGCATTCGAACGATTTGGTTAATTTTAGGATCATCACTAATGCCGGAAATTGCCTGAATGGCTTTGTTCAAGGTTGGATCATTGAAGGACTTGAGTTTTTCGAGTTCATCATCTGTTTTGGCATTGAGAAACTGCAGCCACATCGATTCTTTTGAATTTGGTAAATTTGTGTTCATTTTTAAGATTTTCCTGTATTTGCTGAGTTCAAAAAAATGAATGCAGAATTTGTCTGTAAAAATATCATTTGTTCCTTTTATGCAGGGAACGATTTCATTGTGATATGACTCTTGTTCTGGAAAGAGTTCAAAATCTATGAGGTTGAGTGCAATTGATTTTTTGAGCGTTTTGTATTCTTCACCGGTTTTGAGTTCCGATGTATAGAGTCTTGCCCAATAATACAGGGTTCTTTCGCGAAAATCCAACTCGTCCCGGCGTTGAATCTCAATATCAAGTAATTGTGTTTTTAGTCTGAGACAAATGTCAAACCTGTTAAATTTGTGTTCTGGTGTGTCCGGAGGAATGTCTGGATTAACAACTGTTAATTCCCGTACTTCATTTTCGGAAAGATTGAGCAGAGATGCTGTAAAATCTTTAAGCAAGTCTTCATTTTGTGAGAATAGAATTTTAAAAACGATGTCATTTTTAGGAGAAAGAAGTTTTTTGGTCATGTTTTACCTCATTTAACAATAGATGTTCATGCAAAATATGTCTGATAAAATTATCAGTAAACATTCTATCGCTCGCCAGATGTGGGCGAGTCAAGAAAAAGAATTTTTAATAATAGAGTTGACAAAAAATAAAATAAGAATAGTTACTATTATTGGAGGTGTTAATGACAAAGAACAATGACATGCTTTTAGAAATGATTGAAACACATCGGATTCATCCGACTGCAGATGAAATTTTTACGATTGCGCGTCAAAGCAAGCCAAAGATTTCTCTCGGAACTGTGTATCGCAATTTGAATGAACTCGTTGATTCTGGGAAGATTCGCAGAGTTTCAATTCCCGGTGAACCGGATCGTTTTGACTGCACCATTCCTCATGATCATTTAAAGTGTAGAATTTGCAGGAAAATTTTCGATATCAATATCATTGAATGTCATGTCAGGAATTTACCGGAAGGGTTAATTGTTGAATCATATACTGCAACAGCTTATGGCATTTGTGCAGAGTGCGCAAAACATCAAACTGAAAGCAGGTAATCATAAACATTCAGACCGCGAGAGCGGGCCAAACACCGGATTTGACCGGGTAATTAGAAAGGAGTTGTTATATGGCAGATCTCAAGGGTTCCAAAACAGAAGCTAATCTTCAGGCTGCATTTGCAGGTGAATCGCAGGCTCGCAACAAATATACGTACTATGCAAGCCAGGCCAAAAAGGATGGTTACGAACAGATCGCAGAAATCTTCCTCGAAACTGCAGAAAACGAGAAAGAACATGCCAAGCTTTGGTTTAAATGCCTGCATGGTGACAAAGTTCCGCCAACCACAGAAAATCTTCTCGATGCAGCCAATGGCGAAAACTATGAATGGACGGATATGTACGCCAAATTTGCCAAAGAAGCCGCAGAAGAAGGCTTTACGCGGATTGCAAAGCTGTTTGAAATGGTCGGCGCCATTGAAAAACATCACGAAGAACGCTATCGCAAACTTTTGAAAAATGTCGAAGATTCCGTTGTGTTTTCACGCGATGGCGAAGCCATCTGGCAGTGCCGCAACTGCGGACATATCGTCATTGGTAAAGCAGCCCCAGCTGCTTGCCCGGTTTGCGCACATCCGCAGTCGTTCTTCCAGGTCAAGGCTGAAAACTATTAATCAATGAGCAATGTGCAATGTGCAATTTGCAATTGAAGCTACATAAAGCTTTAATCGCCGTTGCAAAGCAACGGCGGAACATTACACATTGCTAACTGCACATGAATAAAAAAAAGCGCCTTTCGGCGCTTTTTTTATTAGAGGCTTCTGGTCAGCCAACGTTTTGTAAAGGTGTCATCCGGCATATCGATGTTGCATTTTTCTTCATCGACGAAGTTTTCAGTGATGTGTTTTGTGGCGGCATCGGTCACTTTGACGTGTGTATAGAGGAGATGACCATTTCCGAGGTCTTTGGGTTCCATACGTTCCTGAGTTTTGAGGTGTTTTCCGGATTCATCATAATATTCGATGTAATCCATGAACATGAGTTTTTTGTCGAGTTTGATGATGAGTTTTGTGTATGGAAGAAGATCTTCATCGGAGAGTTTCTGGCCGTTTTTCTCGGTTTTCAGTTTGAGTTCGAGTTTGACGTGGCTTCCGCCATCGGCATTGAGGTCGAGGATTTTGACGATATCGTAGTCTTCAGCCATGTAAATCATGGACATATCATCCATGGACCAGTCTGAACCGTAGAAGCTCTGGCGTTTGGCATGAGCGCCGACGCGGCGGACTTTTTCAGCGCCAGCGAGGCGAGCATAAACTTCGCTGCGGCCTTTTGTGACGACACCCATACCGCGCATTTCAGCGGGTTCAAAGAAACGGACGGAACGGCGGTTTGTACCTTTGGTATAGGTATCGAATTTATAGGTGACATCGTGATGAACGCCGCCATTGAGGACCATTCTCGTTTTAATGAACTGGTTTTTGAACGGGTTGTGGTTTTCGTCAACTTTTTTGAGCATTTCGGTAGCACCGACGATGTCATTCATATCCTTAATATAGTTTCCATTTGCCGGGGCAGCGGCAGCGGCAGGAGCCGGAGCGGCAGCAGGAGCAGCATCCTGAGCAAAAGCTGTAGTTGAAAAGAACATGAAACCGGCGAGTGCAAATGCGAATTTATTAAGCTGCATCGAATCAATCTCCTTAGAATATGGTGCAATCACTGATAATGTCCGTTCACGCGGTGTGAAGGACGTCGAAAACGATGCGCAAGAACGCACGTTTGCGGGTTGTATTCAAAAAAATAAATAAAAAAAATGTAAAGACGTGTGATTTGCGCGACTCATAGCCGATAGGCTGTGCCACAAAAAAAAAGGCGCGCCGTATGAAATAGGCGCGCCTAATGCCGGCGTATGTAATAGCCGGCGACCTAAATAAAAATGAGATTATACAGCAGCTTCGGCTGTTTTGTCGGCTTCAGTCGGCTTTTCTTCTTCCATCCCTTCGCCAAGTTTGACGTCAGTACGCGAAGAGTGTACGCGGGCCCAACGCATTAGTCCGGAGAGGAGAATCAGCGAGGCAAGGCCGCTGATGATCATCGCAACGCCAGTCAGGACGCCGAAATTGCGCATCGGAAGCAGGTCTCCGAAATAGAGGACACTGAGTCCAAGTCCGATTTCGAGAGCGTTGATGACGATGCCCCATCCCGTTGTTTCGAGCATGTGATCACTCGCTTTTTGCAGGGCTTCGGGCGTTTTTTCAGGACGGCCGAATTTCCAGACGAGGTGGCATGCGTAGTCAATGCCGACCGAGAGCGAAATGGCTGCAATCATCGAGGAACCGGCATCGAGACCGAGGCTGAAAACGCCCATAATACCAAAGGTAAAGAGGACGGTGCAGACGGCCGGAATGACCGAAAGCGCGCCGGTTCTTATGCTCATTGTGAACAGAATCAGGCAGATGATAACCATAATAAATGAATAAACAACGCTGACGATCTGGTTGTGAACGACAGATGCATTCATGGCGCGATAAATAATCGGGTAACCCGAAGGAATGACTTCGATTTCTTCGCCGATTTTCATCGATTTGTGGAGTTCGTCGGTCAGCCAGGTGACGGAATAGCTGCCGTTGGATTTGGCTTCGACAATTGCGTTGACGAGGGAATCGCGATTGAGTTTTGCCGAATCAAAGTAATAAACGCGGGCATTGTCGAAGAGTTTTTCTGCGACGATGGCGTCCACAGTGGATTTGTCGGCATTTTCGGCGGATGCGAGTGCAGAATCGATGTCTTTGGCAATTTCCGGTGTATGGAATTCGACGGAATATTGCTGAAGATCCTGGAATTTATCGCGAGGCAGGAAGACGTTGACGTCATCGAGACTCCAGATGGCGCTTTTGATGAGTTCATCGAACTTGTCACTTGGTTTGACATTCGTGATTTCGAAGAGTTTTTCAGCGCGGGCGATGCGGTTCTTTTCAACGCGGACGTTGAGAATCTGTTTGTTCAGGAAAGAAACGCCTTCGCGAACGAATGAATCGTCATCTTCTTCTTCGCTGATGACTTTGTTGATGACGCCATAGAGGAATTCTTCGTTGTAAGTTTTGTTCTGAATGGCATCAAAGATTTCTTTAGCCATGATGTCGATATCGGCTTTGGAGGCGATGATGCTGTCATAGAGAGCTTTGAATTTGGGAACGGTTTCATCGCCGCAGCATGCAAGTGCATTTTCAGCAATAACGCTGGTCAGGCTGTTTTCGGAGAAGGATCCGGCTTCGATATCGGCCATAACTTTTGCCGTGATTTCATCGACGCCTTTCAGTTTTGGATCGAGTTTGACGATGCCTTTTTCGCCATCGCTGACGGCTTCTTCGATGAGGTTTTTAATTGTGTTTTCTTCGGGCTCATAGGCGAGGACGACGATAGCATTTTCGGGATCGGAGAAGAGGTGGATGTCGAGAGCCTGGCGAATGTCTTCGAGGGTGGGTTCAACGGTGGTGTTGAAGATAGCCTGGTCGATGATTTCGTCGGTGAGAGGTTGTGTGACAAAGGGTTTTCCGGTGTTGGGATCATTTCTGTGTTCGTATGCGAGGTAAATCCATTTGAGATGTTCGCGCATCTCGGATTTTTCGGTTTCGATAGCTTCCGGAGTCATTTTATCGCGAGGAATTGCCATACGCGGAGAGAAAATGGGTTCCATCTGGACCTGGAATTCATCGGCGAGTCTGGCGCCTTCTTCGAGATCTTTACCGGCGACGCGAATCTGCATGAGGGAGTGGCGCCAGTTCATATCGGAAGTGCATTTGGTAAGGCATGAACCGTCGTTTGGGCTGACGCATTCGGGCAGACAGATTCCGTTTTTAGCGGGAGTTTCGCACGAGCACATGGAGAGTTCCATGGCGACGGAGGCGTCGTTTGAAAATGCGAGTGCGGTGAGGTTTTTAGCCTGGAGATAGTTGTCGGTGATGTGCTGACCGTCGCCCATGGAACCGCCGACGAGGTTGACGACATCGGAAATGGACTGGATGCCGGCGATTCGTTCATTGGACTTGATGTATGCGGTCATGCGTTCGATCTGTCGAAGGACGAGAGGCGACGAGACATCGGCGTTGATTTCGGTTTGGATGAAGTTTGCGCCGCCGAAGTTGTCGTTCATAAAGTCATCGGCGAGGATAGGGAGACTTCCTTCAGCAAAGAGGGAGGAATTGTCGCCGTGAGGTTCGACTTTTGAAGCGAAGAAACAGGCGGCGACGATGAGGACAGCGACGCAGATGGCGGCTAATTTTCCGCGTTTATAGGTGGCGTCTGCGACGGTTTTCATGGCGTTGATAGCCCATTTGGGTGCGCGGCCGCCTTTCTGTGGTTTAATCGGGAGCAGGACGACTGCGCTTGTGACGACCCAGAAAGTGACGAGCATGATGACGATGGTGGAAAGTCCCATCGCGGCACCGTATTCGACCATTGGATCGACGTCCATTGCGAGGAAGCTGAAGAAACCGGCGGCAGTCGTTGCGACGCAGACGATAACGGGGGGACCTGTGTGAATGAGGGCCTCGCGCATGGCGTCTTTGCGGCTCATGCCGGCGTCAAGCTTGCTGAGCATGGCGTTGATGAGGTGAATGGAATAAGCGCTGCCCAAAGCCATGAGCAGAATCGGAAGGGATGTGGAGATGAGCGTGAGTTTGAAGCCCATCAGAGCCATACCGCCCATAACCCAGACGATAGAAACGCCGACGCTGAAAAGAGCAATCAGTGTGGCGAAAATGGAGCGGCTGGTGATGAGAATAATCAGCGTGACGATGAGAATGACGTATGGTGTGAGGGCCATCATGTCGGAACGCGACTGATCGGCGGAATACATGCCGATGAAAGGACTTCCGCCGTAGAAGATTTCGGCAGAGGAGTTCATTTCTTCGTGGATATCGAGGACTCTCTGACGAATGACATCGGCGGCTTCTTTTGTGGAGACGTTGACGTCATCGACCTGAGCATAGACGGCGGCAGCTTTTCCGTCATCGCTGACGAGGAAGCCGTTGACGTGGTCGAGAGTTCGGACGTGTTCCTGGACTTTGGCGAGTTTTGCCTTGATTTCATCGGCTTTTGCGACGGCCTCATCGGAGCCCGGAGCCGGGAATTCGGGGACGAGGTCGGTGACGCTGGCGAGTTCTTCACCGGCGTCGTTTTTGCTGTGTCCGATGTCCTGAATTTCGGTAAAGCAGGTGGTGTTGCTGACGCAAGGAATCATGACATACTGGGGATTTCCGTCTTCGTCGATGACGGGGGTTCCATTTTCGTCGATGGCAGGAATCCAGTCGCCGTTGTCATCGACCTTATGGCATGACAGTGTTTTTAATTCCTGAGCGTATCTGCGGACGAGGGTGATATCTTCAAGTGTAAAGATACTTTCCTGAGCTTTTACGCCGACGATGGCCATCTGCAGGCCGTGGAATTTATCGCCGACGTCTTTGAATTTGACGATTTTTTCATCGTCCTGAGGGAGGAATTTGATGACGTCATCGTCGTTCTGAATGCCGATTGCTTTGGGAACCAGCACGCCTGTGACGGCGGCAATGAGGAGCAGCATAATGGGTGCGAACTTCATTGCTGGTGCCGAGAGGAGCAGGCTGATCTTCCCGAGCAGGGATACATCCTGGTTTTCCTTCATGTTTTCACCTTGTCTGAAGAAAAAGAGCAAGGCCGCCTTGACACCTTGCTGTTGAAAAGTGTGACTTTTCTGGAAAATGAGCGTCTTGACAGCTCATGGGTAAAGAATCGCCCATATATATGAATGGGCAAAAACGGGCCGCTAAACGCGAATAATTTTTTTTTATTCATTATATAGGCGAAAAATGTGTTTTTTCTTTTTTGAGGCGGGTCTATGCCTTTGGCATACGGCCCGCAGTTTGCCTGGCTATCGGCGGGATGCCGATACGCCAGGCGGAGAGTTTTTTGTGTGAGAGTGGATTCGAAAGTGCGTAAAAAATAAAATAAAAAAAGTGATAAAAAAAACTTGCACAAAAAAAATAACACGCGTATAAGCCCGCCTCGTCCGACGGGCTTTGAAAAAGAGTCTGTGGCAATCTTGAAAACCGAAGAAGAGAGAGAATAATAAGCAGAAGTGCGAGCCTAAAATATCCTGCCCATCATGGGCAGCTGTGTAGCATGCTACGCAGCGACTAGGATATAAAACCGCGTAGGAAGCTACGCGGCAATAAAAAACTAAAAGCTCTAATCCATGGAACCGCGTAGCATGCTACGCGGTGTCATAGAAAGAGCTAAAAAT
>JAZRWV010000300.1:0-6611 GCA_045599925.1 Myxococcota bacterium | reverse complement strand
CTTGCCGTTTTCGTAGACCACGACACCGGTTTTGTCCGGGACATAACCGACGCCGGTCAGAATGACGGTTTTGGCACCGCAGGATTCCAGTTTCTTTAAGAGAGATTCGATATATTCGTGATCATAAGTTTCGCGATATTCCATGTCCGTCAGGAAACAGGCTTCCGTGATGTTCGGAAGAATGATGTCGGCTGAAAATGCCAGCTTTTTCATGGCTTCGACGTATTCTGCATCAAATGCCGGATAGAGCTTACCGTTATCGGCCATGGCCGGATCGATGATGATGGGACTGCCAGGTTTGACAAGCATGCGGATGATGTCTTTAACGTAATCGATTTGTTTGGTGCTGCCCAAATAGCCTGTGTAAATGCCGTCAAAATGGATGTTTTCCTTCTGCCAGTGGGCTGCAATACCCGGCATGTCATCCGTCAAATCTCGGCATGTAAAGCCGGAGAATCCCGCCGTATGTGTGGATAAAACTGCCGAAGGCAGAATGGCGGTTTCGATTCCGCAGGCCGAAAGAATCGGGAGTGCAACGGTCAGCGAACACTGTCCAACGCACGAAATATCCTGAATTGTCAACACTTTCTGATAGGACATTCATACCCTCCTGGTTGATGCCTAAAACATTAGATAAACAAATTGAAATCAGCCCAATGCTAAATAACGTATTGGCGTGCGTCTTATAGATCAATGAGTGGAATGTTTCAACGGGATTTGAACGAAGAACATTTGAAACAGTGGATTTGTTTGGGGGTTCGCCTATGCCTTTGGCATACGGCGAACTTTCGGGGCTGTCAGACAGAAAACTGCGTTCATTTATGAATGCAGTTTTCTGTCTGATACGCCCCTCAAATATCATGAATTCAACCCTCTACGATTGGGGAAATATCGATATATCAGGCATTTTTATGTTCGAGATAGAGTTGAATGCCTTTGTGCAGTCGGTTGAGGCCGTCCAGAAGCAGCTTTTTCGGACAAGCAATGTTCATGCGAAGGAAATAAATGCCATTGGAACCGAATTGAGCACCAGGTGACAGAAAAAGACCTGTTTTTTCGCGAAGCCAGGAGCCGATATTTTCCGGATGTCCCGGGAGTTTGCTGAAATCCAGCCACAGCAGATAGGTGGCTTCTGAGGGAACCAGAGTGACCATCGGCAGGTGATAGCGAATGAATTCGGAGACGATGTTCTTATTTTCCATGAGGTAGTCGCGGAATGCATCGAGCCAGTCTTCAGCCTCATTAAAAGCTGCGATGGCGGCTTCGATGGAAAGAAACGTGCTTCCTGCGATTTCATCCGTTTTGAGAATGCGCTGCATTTTTTGTTGAAGATCCGGATTGGGTACACACACCGCTGCTGTTTTGATGCCGGCAATATTGAAGCATTTAGTCGGTGAAATAAAGACGATGCAGTTGTCGCGGCAGTGTTCACTGACCGAAGCATAAGGGGTATAGGATGTTCCCGGATTTGTGACATCGCAGTGAATTTCATCTGAAAGGACGAGAACGTGGTGTTTCCAGGCAAGTTCACCGATGCGTGCAAGGTCTTCTTGGCTCCAGATATTTCCGGTTGGATTCTGTGGATTGCACAGAATCATGAGGGGTGTCTGCGGATTTGCCATGTCGTTTTCAAGGCGTTCAAAGTCGATGGAATATTCGCCATTTTCATAATGAAGCGGACTTTCGAGGACGATGCGGCCTGTGTCGCGAACGGAATAGAAGAAGTGATTGTAAACAGGTGTCTGAAGAATGACATTTTCACCTGGTTGTGCGAATCTTCTGACTGCTGATGATACGGCAGGAACAATGCCATAAGTAAAGAGAAGCCATTCTCGGTCGATTTCGAACTGATGGCGTCGTTTCCACCAGTTGATATATGCTTCCTGCCAGGCTTTGGAGGGTTGGGTATAGCCGTAAACTCCATGCTCAAGGCGTTTGGTCAGTGCGGTTTGGATTTCTGGCGCGACTTTGAAATCCATATCAGCAACCCACATGGGAAGTTCATTTTCCGGAACATTCCATTTCATGGAATCGGTGTGATGTCGTTCAATAATGGAGTCGAAATCGTATTGTTTCATTTGTGTTTCCGTTAGGAATATTGCACTGCGAAATGCATATATGGTTACTAGTGGTAACGGGATTTCGCAGTGCAAGTAAGGATTCAGTGGTAGAAATTAATTGACTTCGATAGGGCAGCTTTCTATGGTCGTTCTGTCTTCATTGTTCAAATCGTTGCATTCGACGGTTGTGCGACCATTTTGACCATCATCATTGGCAACGAGGACGACGTCGCCGGTATAAATATCATTAATGGTACAGGTTACACGGAGGCATCCGCCAACGGGAACGTTTTGTGATGTATATGAAGTGCAGAGCAGATCGCGGGTCTCATTGCCGTTTTGGTCTTTGCTGATTGCATAGAAGGAAGCGGGCATAAGCTTGGAAACCATTTTTGTACCGCGATTGCAGATTTCCGCTCCCAAAATGATTTTTGAATCTTTTTGAGAACATGCGGTGTTTCCAATGAAACGGCCTGTAATATCTGGAGCCTGATTGGCACCGGCCCCCCCCTGTTTGTTCTGGCGATAGTTGTTGAGTGATGCGTTGAGGAAGTTTTGCGTCCATGCGGACGAGCTTGGAATAGTCTGGTCATCATTGATATTGGTGATTGAATATGCATGCTGATTCCAGATATTGCGAGAACTCATCCAGCGATCAAGTCTGTCTTTCATGACTCGGACGCCTGTGACAAGAACGTCATTTTCTCGAATGGCACGGCAAACCTTTCCTTGTGAAGCATTATCGGATGCATCAAGGACATTGACGCAATCGTATTCTTCGAGAATATTGCCTTCAGTATCAGTTCTTGAATTGCACTGTGATTTGGATGTGCATCGGCACAAGCCGGAACGGCAATTACCGGATTTACAGTCGCTGTTGGATTCACATCGCAGACCGCGATGAACCGGATCAATCGTCGGGCAGGTCATTTTATTGTTTGCACCGACGACGATTTCTGCAGACTGGTCATTATCAACATCTGCAATGACTGGGTATTCATGCCATGTTTTGCTGGAACTGTATGCAGAAAACAGGACATCTCCTGTTTTCCCGTCGTAAACGCGAGTGTAACATTCATCGGCATAAACGGCTTCAATGGCGCCATCTCCATCGAAATCGAACAGCGAAGACCCTGTTGAACCGGAGGACATATCCTGTGATTCTTTTTCCCAAAGAATATAGGGTTTTTGACATCCATCGGAAGATGATTTGCAGCGTGGATCAAAAATTCGGTAACCATTTTCGAAAGCCGCTGCAACTTCAGGCATGCCGTCACCATCGAAATCACCAACAGTGCAGGGACCTCCGATTTTCAGTTCGGATACATTGAGAATTGAAGTGCCTTCAAGTGTTGAAATGTTGACGTTATGTGAACCACAGGTCACGACTTCTGCGATTCCATCTCGTTTGTCGAAATTGAATCCGCCACTGGAACTTGGGGTTCCAAAATCTGCAAAAGCGAAGTGAGAACCAGAGGTGGATTTAACATTTGGATAGGCAATGGTCCATTTGTTGGTTGATTTATTCCAGCGATAAATATTGGTTTTTCCGATTATTTCGATATTTTTGTCATTATCGATATCACCGACGATAGGAATGTATACGAGTTCGTCGTATGACTGACCTGCATTCAACCGAGTTCCATCAAGTGCATTGAAAACCATGCCTTTTGAACCGATGACTTCCGGTTTTCCGTCATTATTGAGGTCATGAATGGATGGGCCACCCCAATAGGTTGTATCGTAGGCACCTGCATTGAGCATGTCAGTTGTTGTCCACCATGTGACGTACTTGTGTTTGGATGCATTCCAGTGGAAAGCGACGAGTCCGCCTCCCGGATTTCCGTTTTTCTGAACCAGTGCACGGCCTGCAATAATTTCGACGTATCCATCATTATCGACATCGGCCATGGCGAGGTTTGAACCGCCGATGATTCTATTATTATCATCGAAAATGCTTTCATGAAGTTCACAGGTTTCGGCATTGATGATTCGAATAACGCCATAGAATTCGAGCTTAGAGCCCCATCCGGATGGTTCACCGCCATCGGTATTGTTATAAGAGGTAAAGATAATTTCCTGAGCCTGACCGGAATCATGCGGTGTATTCATGACGAGTGGGGTCATGAGAACATGCTTGTGATCTGGGTAAGGATCACTCTTGGCAGGCTCTTTCCATTCACATTGAATTGCGGCTTCAAAAAGACCTGGAACTGTTTTGTAGTTACAATTCAGGTTTTGATTTCCACGAGGACCTTCGCCGTAAGGAAGACATGTATTTTTTATTTGGCATGAAGCTTCCAGGCAGCAGTATGAATCTCCGGAGCAATCTTCATCGGACTGGCACCCCCCTCGGTCAATGATGCATTTGCTTCTTTGTCCATCATTGTAACAAGTCATATTTTTGTCGCAGATGTGAGTCGTATCACAGGTTTCATTTTCGCCCACTGTTAGGACGCATATTCCATTGACACAGTCTGTGGAATCATCACAAATCATATAGTCGTTGCAGCTTTGGCCAATGGTTCGCGAATACGCCATACAAACGCCACTGCAAATGAGCCCGCTTTGACATTCGTATTCGGCATGACATAATTCGCCTGCCCCCAGCAGATATTTGCATGTCTGTTCAAACAAGCTGCAAAATTGTGTTTCTGGACATTGAGAGGAGTCTTCACAGGCTTCATTTAGGCCGACTTTGTTGTGGCAAACTTCATCATATCCGCAAACCATATCAGATGGGCATTCCGTTTCCTGTGAACAGGATATGACATCATTTTGATGTGGCGGATCAACGGGGGATTCGTCCTGAACGCATTTGTGATTTTTGCAGACAAGTTCGCCTTTACAATCGTTGTCGTTATCGCATTCGTCATCTTTCTCATCAGGTGTGTCCGAAGAGTTTGTGGTGCAGATGCCATCAACACATTTGCTTGCGACACAAACTGTTGTGGCTTTATCAGAACAATCCTCACCTTCTGATGCAGCGATAAAGCAGGTTCCCTTGAGGCAGATTTGGTTGTTATCGCAGTCTTTTGTCGAAGAACATCCCGACGAATCACCAGAAGATGAACTGGTTGAAATGGTCGTGCCGTTATCAGAGCAGGAAGAGGATAATACAATCATTGAGATTATTGCAGGGAGCAACCCACAGAAACGATGTGTCATTTTTGTCTCCGGAAAGATGTGAATCATTATCAACTGTTAAAACATAGTTGATAATGCATGTCATTCTAAAAAATCTGTAAACAGATTACTTTTTGAAAGGATACAAAAGCGAGAGCATTACGGAGTATCGTTGAACAGGAACGCCTTCTTTTTCATAATAATAGTGATAAGTTGGAGATTTGGTCATTCCTTCTGAGAATGCGTAACTTCCTTGCATTAGGAGTCCGAGGTTTGCTGGGAGACCGACAGTGATTTGTGGTTGTAGAATGGCGTAAAACGGTGTTTTGTAGGTATTTCTGCTATTCCATCCGGAATCGGATACATTGTCAGGTGCGCCACCGACGAGGAATAGAGCCAAATCTGCGGTAAGGTGGTCATTCATAAATGTTGCACCGAGTTTGAACCTATGCATAGCATCGTTTGTGACTCTTTTTTGAGATGTGTCGATTGTTTCATTTTCTTTGGAATTATCGGAAAATGTATTTTTGCTATACAGGAAGTTATAGTGTGTATAGATATTCCAATTTTTTCCGATAGCAGAATCGAGACTGAGTTCAAATCCATAGATATGAGCGCCATCTCCTTCATGCTGATACGGCGTATATCGAGCTGTTTCGCCGAGAATAGGAATTCCGAGCGTTGATTCATATTTCATGGTAATGAGGTTATCCATAAAAGTGGCAAACCCATCGAGTCTGATTTTCATGAAATAGAGTGGGGTAAATAGGAAAGAAAGTTCGATGTTGTGAAGGTTTTCCGGGTTAAGATTGGGATTTCCGACGTAGTCAATGGTATCGACATAGAGCTGGTAAAGAGAAGGCTCTTTAAATGAATAACCATATGAAAGACGCATGGTCATCCACTCAGTCCATTTGGCGAGGAATGCAAAACGCCATGAAGGTGCATAATCCGGTTTTTTATCGGAGGACATATAGATTCGATAGGCATCAAAACGTGCGCCAGCAGTAAGGATAATTCGATCATTCCAAAAGCGTTGTTCATCCTGAAGGAAGACGGATGGAGTAAGAAGACCGATTTTAGTGGCATCGATTGTTGAACTAACGCCATTACTATCATCAAGAGCGGTTCCTTTGCCGTTCATGAATTCAGGTGTGGTAATATGTTGATACTCGAGGACGAGACCGGCAATGAGTTCGTTTGCTTCATAAATACGCCACTGAACTTGAGCCAGACCATAAAGTTTATGTTGTTCTGTATCAAAATTGATTTTATCCTTAAAACTTTCGATATTGTTATTTTCTGTTTTAGAAATAAAATCATTTAATTCATCGTCATTTCTATAATTTCGATAATGTTCATTATTATAGAAGTTTAATCGATAAGAGAGAAGTGCGAGGAATGAGACGCTATCGCCATAATTGT
>JAZRWV010000299.1:0-2136 GCA_045599925.1 Myxococcota bacterium | reverse complement strand
CGCCTCAGCTCACCATGCGAATACGCAGCGTTCCTCGTATCTGTCGGCACAACAACTTGCGCATTTTATTTGCGCACACCATCTCGATGAGCACTATTATTCATTTTCATTGTATTCATGCGCTTCCCTGTTTTCTTTCCCACGTATGAACAGTAACCAACACTCAAATACCAGGACAGGAATGCTTGCCTTTTTTTTGAGAAAGATGTAGGTATATGTAGTGCTGCAAATCACATTTGTGCATTTAATGCATAAACAATTGATTTGCCCTAATAAACAAAAACATAAGTCTGAGATATATGAACGCAGAAATCGTTCAAGGATGCAAGATGGAGCACGTTGTACAGGAAACACTGCCAGCTCTTGACAGAGAGAGGTTTTTGGCACGGTATGAAGCCGGAGAACGTGACTTTAAAGAGTGCCAGATGAACGGCATTGACCTGAGTGGTTGTCAGCTCAGTGAATGTGATTTAAGTGGAGCGTCCCTGGTTGAAGCCAATTTCAGGGGCTGCAACCTGAAAGCAACGAATTTTACAAAAGCAAACTTATCCCGGGCGATTCTTTCGCGACCAAATCAGGTTGAAGCAGAACTTGGCTGGACAAGACTTTCGGGGGCAGACTTAACGGGCACTGACATGCATCGGGCGCGAGCAAGAGCCGCAAATTTTTCCAATGCGCTCATGTTGCGAACCAAAATGAATGATGCCGACTGTTTGGGTGCCATTATGTCAGGCATCAATGCCACAGCAGCCCAAATGGAATCCACGAATTTTGAATGTGCAGATTTATCAGGCGCAACACTGATGAATGCTAATTTATGTGGAGCAAACTGTTCGTGGGCAAACCTAACAGATGCGCGTCTGAACTGGGCAAATCTTTCATGGTGCCTTTTGGAAGCTGCAGATCTGGAAAATTCCAATCTGACAGGTGCCTGTCTTCAGGCGGCCAATCTTAGCTTTTCCAATCTCGACAATACAGTTCTCACCGGAGCTGATTTATATTTTGCGAATCTGTCCGGAACACTTCTTCCAAGGACCCAGCTTCCAATTGCAAGAGTATCTTCAGCCCGACTGACCAATCAGACTTATACGCGTTCTCAATGGTCACGTGAACTGCTACGGGATTGGCAGCAAAAAGGCGCAATAATACTCGATTTTGAAGCCTTTTCTCGGGATGTTCAGAGTTTCATTCGTGAAGGTGAATGCAATCTGCGCATTTACTTTACGAAACCGATTGAGAATCAGGCTCGAATTGCTCTTGAAGTCTTGATTTTTCATCTGATTCACAGTCAAAGTTCTCTAAGAATTCTATCGATTTATAACGAAGGTGAACGCGGTCAGGTTGCATTTTACTCGCCCAACATGGCGGATATTGAACTTTTTGTTTCCTCCATTCGAGGCAAAACATGGCATTCTGATCTGGATAATGTCGAAAAAGAGTTCCACGAATATCAGAAAACCTCTCACGCAGACAATTTAGATATTGTTCAGGCTCTTGATTCGCTGTCTGCAAGCATTTACCACATTCAGGCACTGATTCCAGTCAGTGAAGACGATAAAACGTGTCAGTTCCAGACGCGTTTTGATCCATACGAGAAAAGGCTTGAGAAAAAAACGCAGATGTCGTGGTCCAGTATTTCCCTGCCCAAAGTGAAGCGCTGAGACATCTGTACATGAGGTCCGTTTGAATGATGCATTATATGTCGACGAACTGTTTGAATTGTCTGCTCAAACAGTTCGTCGACATGTCATTCAAGCACAGACTAAGACAATTCATTTTCCCGGATGAACAAAGCAAATCCACATCCACAATGAAATCGCGGCGATACCAACGCAACAAACTAAGCCATATTTTAGTTAAGCGTGTGTAAGGGCCCCTTTCCTCAGTTCGCAATAAGAAATGCGCTTCGTTTCCCGATCCGCCTCACCTCCTTGTCACTTCGTGACGTTCCTCCTCTCCATTATGGCGAGGAGGAATTTAAGGTAACATTTCATTTGCTCACAGGGCTCTGCGAGGCTAACCGTCCACCGGACGGTCAGCTTTTCGGCCCCCCATTCCGGTAAAAACCTAGGTTATGCCTGCATTTATGCTGAGTATAGATTTACCCTGGCTGAGCTGTAACTTTCGCTTGATAGT
>JAZRWV010000298.1:0-2000 GCA_045599925.1 Myxococcota bacterium | reverse complement strand
GATGGCATTAACGGGATCATCGAAAAGATGCAACTGAAATAGAAGAACGAAATAAGGGTTACAACTCAGCAGGGGTGAAAGCAAAACAACTGAAATATAGGCACTAATTAAGTTTCTGAGAAATGGGGATGGGGCCCCATTTCTGCTTAACGAAAATATGGCTTAAGCTGCAATATTGGCATCGCAGCTTAAACATTGCGGATTCCAAAGGGCTCAGCCCTTAAGCGAGGGGCCGAGATGGCAGGCGCCCTGTGGGCGGCTGGCATCGCAGAGCCCAGTGAACAAATGAAATGTTACCTTAAATTTCTCCTCGCCATAATGGAGAGGAGGAACGTCACGAAGTGACAAGGAGGTGAGGCAGCTCGGGAAACGAAGTTCATTTCATATTGTGAACTGAGTCCCCGGGGCAAAGCCCCGGCTGAGATGTAACCATTTCCGAAATCTTTACAATATCATCGCTTTCAATCAAAAAAACAGCTCCGAATCTTCTCGGAGCTGCTTTTCATTTGCCTTTCTTAAACGGATTCAGTTTCGAAAAAAATCCTCCACTCTTTTTTGAAGTTTTCGAATTCTCCTCGTCTTCATCCGAATCTTCCCACCAAGCCTCATCCTCATCGGATATCTCAAAATTCTGTATGTATTCCGGCGGTATGTTGTCCGGTAACGTCAGCTTCTGCGGATTTAATGCAACATTCAGATTGATCTTCCACGAACCGTCTTCCTGAAGCATGTGAACGGTTCGCATTTCACCATCAATCATCACATCAAGCGTCGCAGTTTTAATGCCTTTCTTGTCTTCCTGCTTTTCTCGCGTCACTTTGGGCGGCGTCTGCGGCGTTATCCCACTCATCAAGTGGTTCCAGCTGTCTTCCGCATTACCTTCCCCCGATTCCACAAGAGCAATCGAATCACTCGTAAACATATCTCTGAATTGAACTGTCTTGCTCTTGTATGCATATTCCACGGCATTGTTGAACGCATCTTTGGGCATGCGGCCGTGAAACTTGACCAGATAAACAACCAGACCTATGATCGCCGCTATGGCAACAAATATCAGAATCTTCATCAGTGATTTCATGCGCGCTTTCGCACGCGCCTGAGCCTGCTTCTTTAACTGATCAGGCTTCTGAACCTTCACTGGCGATGGAGGTACTCGCACGCCTCCTTTTGATGCTACTGCTTTCACTTTCGATGCGTTTACCTTGGCCATAAAGTCCCTCCTAAAACCTTTCTTAGTCTAATTCAATTGCCACCAGATTAAAAGGCTCAAAACACCCCCTCCGCTTTCATCTTCCATGATACCGGCTCTCTCCTTGACTATTCATTACCCTCACTTTAATATGGATTGTGGGATATTTCCCTTCATTCCACCACATCACTGCCAATTCAATAACATTTCCATGAAAAATAAACACTTCCCCTTATATGCCATCATTTTCTGTGCACTTTCATTCTGCGCTTGCAGCGAAAATTCGTCTGACAATTCCTCAGACCTGTGCCAAACCGATACCTGTAAAGACAGCAATACCCTGCTCAAATGCGACTTAAGTTCAGGCAAAACCATCGAAATTCCATGCAATAATGGATGCAATGACAACGCATGCATTCAAAAAACTGAGGAAAAATGCCAAAACGATACCTGCAAAGACAGCAATACCCTGCTCAAATGCGACTTAAATTCAGGTAAAACCTCGGAAGAATTTTGCCCAAATGGATGCAAAGACAACGCATGCGCATCAGAACCAAGCAAAATCGGTACATCCTGCAATACCGCAGCTGACGCCTTTTGCGAAGGCAACGATCTCATCTTTTGCGACGATTCAAACGGCAAAGCTGTATGGACCAAATATGACTGCCCATCCGGCTATGTCTGCGGTGAATACAACGAAGAAGCATTCTGCCTGGAAAAATGCACCCGGGAAAACACCAAAAGCTCTACTTGCGGTGGCAGTTCGGATTACGGCATAAGTCGGAGGCCAAGCGGTCTTAGGAAGACAACT
>JAZRWV010000297.1:0-8320 GCA_045599925.1 Myxococcota bacterium | reverse complement strand
GGACGTTCGTCGATGAGCAGGACGATGAGCGTAACTTCGGGGTGATTTTCGCTGATGGCATTGGCAATATTCTGCAACAGATGGGTTTTACCCGTTCGTGGCGGCGCCACAATAAGTGCACGCTGGCCTTTGCCGATTGGGGTGAGCATATCGAGAACACGCGTCGAATAATTGATGGGATCGTGCTCAAGAATGAGTCGTTCCTGCGGATAAAGCGGTGTCAGGTTGTCGAAGAGAATTTTATCGCGGGAAAGTTCCGGCGCTTCGAAATTGATCTTTTCAATCTGCATGAGCGCAAAGAATTTTTCATTTTCGTGAGGTGGACGAATACGCCCGTAAATCGTATCACCCGTGCGAAGATTAAAGCGTTTGATCTGGGCCGGAGAAACATAGATGTCATCCGGACTTGGAAGGTAGTTGTTATCCAGTGAACGAAGGAAGCCAAAGCCATCAGGCAGCGTTTCGAGGACGCCATCGCCCCAGATTTCTCCACTGCTTTTAGCCTGAGCCTGGAGGAGTTCATAGACAAGTTCCTGACGGCTCATGTTGTTGGCATTTTCGATATTCATTTCAGTAGCTTTGGCAATAAGCTCTGAAATATGCATGCGTTTGACTTCTTTTATCTGCATAATCATACCTTAAGTAAGAAAGGTGAGTGTCTGACAGAGAGGGAATGATGTATCAGACGATGGGGTATAAAATAACTTTACGCCTCTTTGGGTGATAAATCAACAGGCGGATGGCAATGAAAGACGAGTTGTTGCATAATCAGGGATGATGTTCCCAATCCGTGGGGGCATTTTTCGAAAAATGAATGTTTTCGTTTGGTGAATGTCAGTTTTAGTTGTTGAGTCTTGTGGGCGGAAATGGCTGCTATGCGTCAAGAAGTGCTTTGTTTATTGGGATTGGTTGTGTGTGCCACAATGATTTCGGCGTGTGACGAGGAGGAAAAAAGGCCTCATGCTGCAGTTGCCGTCAGACGACATGCACTGATCAATGGTACAGATGACTCTTCAGAGGCTCATCATGCCGTTGTTGCACTCTATCAGAAAGGGGCTGAAAGAGTTCGCGGATGCGGTAAGGATAAAATATTCTGTACCGGCACACTGATACATCCACAATGGGTGTTGACGGCAGCCCACTGTGTCGCAGAATTCTCAAATTTTGCACCATATGCGACGAAACCAAGTATCTGTAATGATTATGTGTCAATTGGTGTGGGGAACAACGAAGAAGAAGCTGCTCGGACTTTATATACAATTGCGAGTACAGCTCAGATTTATTATCACGACAATTTCGGTGTCTATATTCAGGATGAACTCTATAATACTATTACATCCGATATTGCACTCATAAAATTGGCCGTTCCCGTTCCTGAATCGATTGCGGTTCCGATACTTCCTCATCCCCCATGGCTAAGAGTAGAAAGCGGGGATCTTGCAAAGGATATGGAGTTTGTCGGATTCGGGGTTAATGAAACTGGGGGGTATGGGACGAAGCTGAGATTTACGGGGCCCATATCGAAATATTGCAGTTCTGCCGATGATTCTGGTTCTTCAAATGGCTGTGAGAATGGATATGTAGTAGTGGATGGTTGTCATCCATCACCAGAATATTGCGAGAAGGACGGCTATATTGACAAGGAGCTGGAATATGTATTGATGCCGAATGGCAGTTTCTATTACGACCAGAAGGAGGGAGGTCCCTGTCAGGGAGATTCTGGCGGGCCGCTGTTCGATACGATTGGCGGCAAGGAATATGTTTCCGGCATTACGAGCTTTGGTGACGCCATATGCATGAATTATGGTGTTTCAACGGCTGTTCAGGATTATTACGACTGGATCGTATCGATTGCGCCTGAAGTGGCTGAACAGTATAAAGAAATATGTAATAACGGTGTGGATGACGATGGAGATGGCAAGACTGATGATGATGATCCGGATTGTCATGTTTCTGATTGTCCCGATGCTGATTCAGAGAACAAAGAGACCGATTGTGGGCATTCGAAGTGTCAGGGTAATGTGGTGATGCCTGAATCTGGTTCATTTGCTGCTATTTTGAGCGGACTTTTGGGATTGGGAATATTGATTCGCAGACGTCGTGAAAGATGATGGTTAATAAGCGGAATAATCGGACGTTTTTTGATACAAAAGAAAACAAAAATATTCATAAGAATGCTTATTTTGGGTGGAATTTGGAGTAAACTGTACGCGTAATTTTTCCGGTGAGTACCGGGCCTTCTTTTACCAGGAGATTCATATATGCGTAAACAACTCGTCTGGTTACTGGTGTTATCGGGATGTGCTTCTTTCATTTCTGCTTGTGACAATGGGGAGAAGAAACTCCCGGCGGAAGTGGTGATGACGAAGCATGCCATTTTGAATGGCACGAAAGATACTTTGGCTGCTCACAAGGCTATTGTTGGTATTTATCAGAAAGGAGCACTGGCCGATCCTAAACTGGATTGCGGCGATAACATGTTGTTCTGCACGGGAACGCTGATTCATCCGCAATGGGTGTTGACGGCTGCTCACTGTGTGGCGGATTTGTCTGAATATTATCCGTATAATGCGTCAGCAAATGCTTGCAACAAGTATATTCAGGTCGGTGTGGGTAATACGGAGTCTGCGGTTTCAAAAAATCTCTATAAAATCGCTGGTGCCGATCAGATCTATTTCCATAAAAATTATGGCGATTATTCGATGGATCGCAACTACTCGACAACGACAGGTGATATTGCACTCATCAAACTCGAATCACCCATTCCTTCGTCCGTTGCGGTTCCAATTCTTCCGCAGCCGTCCTGGTTGATGCTGAGCAGCAAAGATCTCGAAACAGATATGGTTTTCGCTGGATTTGGCTACGACGAAGATGGCGACTATGGCACGAAGCTGAAGTTTAAGGGGCCCGTGACGAAATATTGTGGTTCCGCCAACAGTTCTGATTCGTCAAAGGGCTGCAAGGTAGGTACTGTTACGGTCAACGGATGCCATCCCAATCCGGATTACTGCGATTATTACGGCTATGCCAATAACGAAAGACAGTATGTTCTGATGCCTTATGGCAGCATATATTACGGCCAGAGAACGGGCGGCCCTTGCCAGGGTGACTCCGGCGGTCCTGCATTATACACGATTGGCGGCAAGGAATATGTCTCCGGTGTTACAAGTTACGGCGATTCCGCATGCATGGCGTATGGCGTTTCAACTGCAGTTCAGGATTATTACGACTGGATTCTTTCAATCGCGCCTGAAGTTGCCGACCAGTACACAGAAATCTGTGATAACGGCATTGATGATGATGGCGATGGCCAGATCGATGATGCCGATTTGGACTGCAAGGCTCCGGATCCTGTTTGCGGTGACGGCGTTATCAATGTCGATGGCGAGGAATGCGATGGTTCTGTTTTCGCCAAAGGAACAAAGAAGTGTACTGCCTATAGTGACATCTATGAATCGGGCAATGTTTATTGTACGGATGACTGCAAAGTCAGCTACAGTGCCTGTGTTCTTGCCCCCTATTGTGGTGACGGCAAACTCGCCTATGGCGAGCAGTGCGATGGTGACGTATTTTCAGGCAGCAAGAGGACTTGCGCAGAATGGGATGCCAAATATATTGACGGCAATGTTGGATGTCTTGATGATTGCACAGTCGATTTCTCGAACTGTGTTGAACCGGAAGTCGTCGATCCCGTTGAACCGACAGAACCTGGAGCTGATACCCCGGATGAGCCCTTCGTCGATGAACTGGAAATCTGCGGCAATGGAATGGATGATGACGGCGATGAATTGATTGACTGCGATGATGATGATTGTGCCGAAAGCTGCGTGGTGGACACATGTGGCGACGGCATTGTCGATGACGATGAGGAATGCGACGGTGCGGCATTCCTGTTGGATGAAAATCGCTGCCATGAATGGGTGACTTCCTATGTTTCCGGGTTTGTCACATGCAATAGTGACTGCACGGTTAATTTCGATACCTGCCAGACTGAACACAGCACGATGAATGCAGGTATTGTTGAGGTTTGTGACAATGCCCGTGACGATGACGGCAATGGTCTGGCCGATTGTTTCGATTCCGTCTGTGCGAACTCCATTAAATGCAAATCTCATAACGTATATGAAATCTGCGACAATGGACTGGATGATGACGACAATGCTTTGATTGACTGCGAGGATCCTGATTGCGCTAATAATCCTGTATGTGTTGTGCTCGATCACGAAATTTGTGGCAACAATATTGACGATAATCACAACGGCCTGAAAGACTGCGAGGATCCTGCGTGTTTCTCGGTTCCTGCCTGTGGTAAAAAGGCGAATGACTGCGACAGTGCTGAATGCAAGGTGGCTGTTGAGGACATTTGTTCCAATAGAAAGGACGATAACGGAGACGGTCTAATCGACTGTGAAGATCCCATTTGCTCTGATGTTCCGGCGTGTGCAAAATCTGGGTCCGGCGAACAGGCGAAATGTCAGGCCAATACAATGCAGCCGTATGGCGGGTCATTTGCGGCACTTTTGTTCGGGCTTTTAGGGCTTGGAACTTTGATTCGCAGACGTCGTGAAGACTGATGTTCTGATGCTTGATGAGGGCAGGCTTTTTCATACGCCTGCCCGTGCGGCTGCTGCGTACGCCGCATGAAAACCGGCTGTTTCACACGCCGGTTTTTTTATTTGGATTGGGGCTTTGCACCGGCATTTGTGAAACGGCTGATAGCTGGTGCAAAACAAAAAAAGGCCGGGTGTATGCGTCAGCATAGCCCGGCCCCGAAGACGTATCGGCCCGCCGGGCCGATAGTCGAGGAATTTCAAAGAAAATCACATCATTATTCAGCTTCGCTTTCGAGAATATACATCATCCACTCGCGTTCCTTGGTGCGCATGACCTTTTCTTCTTCGGGTTCTGCATGATCGTGGCCGAGTAGATGCAGTGTGGAGTGAATGACGAGGAAAGTCAGCTCGTCGAGCAGTGACCAGGTGTCCGTGAGGGGCGCGGGCCCTTCATTGATGCGTTCCTTATGGTGACATGATTCGACATAGCGCATGGCTGTTTCGACACTGATAACGACGTCACCGAGCGGCAGCTGTTTTGCAATTTCAGGATCCTCGCCTTCTCGCATAGGGAACGACAGAACGTCCGTGGATTCGTCGAGTTTGCGCCATTCCTTGTTGAGTTCGCGGATGGCATCGTCCGTGACCAGGACGATGCTGACTTCAGAATCGCCTTCTCCGATGTGCTGATAGAGCTTTTCGACGCGGGTGCTCAGGGCGCGCATGGGAACTTCGAGTTCGGATTCATTGGTAATGATATGGGGGGTGTCATTGATTTCAAGGGGTTCTGTCTGAGGTGAAATATCCATGAAAATGCTCCGGTTGAATGAATGAAAATAAGAAATTACGGGATGATAAATTCGACAGAATGGGGTTTGATGCCGTCGGCTGCTTTTATAACGACGGGAGCGTATTGTCCTGACAATTCAATTGAATTGTCGGATTTTGATGTCTGTTTTCCAAGAGAGAATTCGACAGTGGCTTTGGAGGATGTTCCGGAGTCGGCGGCCATCACCATTTTGTATTCGATGATGTTATTTCCCTTATGGAGATAAGAAGAAATATTTGTGAGAGTCTGTGCTTCGCCCTGGAGGATGGTTTTGACGAATGTGTGGTTGATATAGACGTCGATGTTGTATCCGAGGAGGCCGGGGTAATTGAAGCTTCCGATGAGGTATGTGGGGGCATCGGAATTGGGCAGTGTCTGAATCTGAGGGGCAGCTGGAGTTGGTTTGGGGATTGTGTCTGCCGAAGGCATGACGACTTTGGTTGCAGTTGGATCCGTAGGCTTTGAGTTTTGGTCAACGAGGTGGTACTGCGGAGCATCGATGATGATGTTTCCGTTGTTGTCGAATTCAATGCTGACGTTGGTGAATTTCTGTCCATAAATGCCGGTGATGTCGATGCCATTCATTGTGACTGTGGTTTCGGCCATGGCAGAAAAGGGGAGAAGGAAAATGAGTAATATGAGGAACAGCAGGATTTGTTTCATGGGAAATCTCTGAAAGAATGATGAGTATTCAACGGATGTTGCATAATGACTGTCTATATTGCCTGTTTTATCATGGAGAAAAATAATAGAGGAGGGTGCTGGAAGAAACAGAGTCGACAGAAGGAGATAGTAGCATAAATATGAACCGAATGCAGAGTTTCGACTTGACCAAAAGGTTGTGAACTGGGAAACTAAGAAAAGAAGAATGGAGTGGGGATAAAAGTTCCCAGCGATCCATATTCAAGTCATTGAGCGGCAGCGATAATGAAGCAAAGGAATTGTAGGATTCAAGCGCAGATGATAGCTGAAAACGCTGGGTGATAAATTTTTTCAGATGGTATGTAATTTGCTGAAAACAGAAGGTTGTTTTTTGTGTTTTCACTGACATCCAAACAGGAGGATAATATGGCAGAACTTGGCAGACGTAATAATGTAGATCCCCTCGTAAGTTATTCTTTCAGCGTAGAAATGGGAGGGGGTGGTCAGTCATCATTGGTGGCCCGTTTCAGTGGCGTGGATGGTTTGAGTTACGAAGTCGAGATGATCGAATATCGTGATGCTGCCTGTCCGAATGAGCCCATGTTCCGTCAGGGAAGAAGAAAACCTGCACGCGTTACATTGAAACATGGTGTTCTTGTTGGTTACAACCCAAGCAATGATCTCCTCACCTGGATTCGTGAATGCGAAGCTGGTTCGATTAAACCCCGTGATATCACGATTACGGTTGGCAGCTATGGCCCGAATAAAGTTGATGAAACAGGTGGTGCACCAGCCTCATGGCAGCTTCTTGGCTGCAAACCGGCCAAATGGAGCCTTGGTTCGCTTGATGGCAATTCGTCCTCGAACCTGATTGAGTCCCTTGAAGTTGTTGTCGAAAAAATGATTCGTTCATAATTTCGCTAAGTTTTACAAAAAAGCCTCTGCAATGCAGAGGCTTTTTTTTGACTATTATTATGGCTTTGATGAGTTTAAAAGAAAGGCTGCGCAAATGCGCAGCCTTTCTTGTTTGAATGGGGGCTGAAGTCCTCAGATGAGATTATTTTTCTACTGCACTTTTGCGACGGCGTAAAAGTGCGAAGAATGGAATAAAGATGAGCAGTGCATAAGGCATATTTCTGGAGCCATTTTGTGCACAGCCGGAACTGGAGAAGGCTTGGCGTGCAGGATCATGTGAGCCGTTGTCTTCTTCTGAAGAATTGCAGAACTCTTCATACTCCTCATCTTCTTCAGCATACATATTGATATAGAAGCTGCCATCACAATAATATGCTGCACCACTTTCGCAGAAATGCTCACCTTCTTCGGAGCAGGCAAATGCTGATGATGTGCAGCTGCCATCTTCACAACTGTCTTTACAGAAGGTGGCCTCAAGTTTTGATTTGCTGTTGCAGGTCAGAAGTACTTTGGAATCGTCGATGTCTTGTTCGGAATAATCTTTACCGCACTTCTTTTTAATGCCATTGCAGTTGAGTGAAGAGACACATTTTCCGTCAGTACAGGTAAAGTTTTCCGGGCAAGTGGCAGTGGATGTAATGACTTTGTCTGTGCATTTGGTCACGATGGTGGAATCGCTGATGCAATAACTTGTTGAACTTTCTGGACAGATATCGCAGCCTTTTTTGGAATCACATGTGTGTTTGCATGATGTTTCTTCGAGTTTGTTGTTGACGCAGTGTTTCCACGTTTTTTCGTCGCAAGTGTTATCGCTTTCCGAGCAATTCTGGCTTTTGGGAACACAAGCACCATTTTGGCATTTTTCTGTGTCTTCATTACATACTTTATATGTTGTCCACAGGCTGCCAGAACATTTTTCGATGATAAGATTGCTGGAGTCGCATCGAGTTTGATCGCCGGTGCAGGCTTCGGCGGTTTTGCAGACGACATTTTTTGAATCACAACCGGCTGAACAGATTTCGAAAGTTGACCAGGTATTGTCGGAACATTTCTGAAGCTCATTGCCATTACAGCGTTTTGAACCTGTTGTGCATCCATCAGTGACGCATGCATTGCCTGAGCATCCGTATTCACAATAAGTGTTGTCGTTCCATCGTCCATTGATGCATGTTTGCATGTAATCAGCATCCATGCATCGAGTTTGGCTGTTCATGCATTCATCGGTGTCTTCAACACAAGACTTGTTTACACAGCCATTGGAACAATATTCTTTCTTACCCCATTGTCCATTTGTGCAAGTCTGCATATAGGATGAGCTTTCACATCGGGTCTGTCCATTCATGCATTCATCGATGTCTTCATTGCAGGCATTGCCTGTGCA
>JAZRWV010000296.1:0-18882 GCA_045599925.1 Myxococcota bacterium | reverse complement strand
AAAATGGACAAACAGCTACCTTCAGGTGGGCACTTATACTGCTGGCACCCAGATCAAAACGTTTGGATAATTCTTCATCTTAAATCTGTATGCAGAACCAGGCCTGCGGCCTGGCGCAAATTGCCTCACCTCTCATTCTGTAATTAAAAGAAAAAAGACTTATGAAAAAACTACCGATTTCTATTTTTCTCGCATCCCTCATCCTCTTTTCTGGCTGCTCCAATGAAGATTCTGGCAACAAAGACGAAGAGAATGGAACGAATAATCCAACGTCTGAATCAGATAATTGCAACAATCAATGCCAAGAATGGCAAACCTGCAAAGATAGAACCTGCGTCACTTTAGAGGGGTTCTGCTCAAGCAACGATGACTGCAATGAAAACCAGCAGTGCAAAACAGAAACTCATAAATGTGTCGAAAAAGAGAATTCCAAAACTGATTCATGCAATGACAACAAAGACTGCAAAGAAAACCAGCAGTGCAATACAGAAACGCATGTCTGTGTCGACAAAGAAGCCCCCCAACCCGAAACATGCAATGACGATAAAGACTGCAAAGAAAACCAGCAGTGCAGTACAGAAACTCATAAATGTGTCGGAAAAGAGGACTCCAAAACTGATTCATGCAATGCCAACGAAGACTGCAAAGAAAACCAGCAGTGCAATACAGAAACTCATAAATGTGTCGAAGAAGAAATTCCACAACCAGATTCATGCAATGACAGCTTCGATTGCAAAGAAAACCAGCAATGCGATGAAGAAACTCATAAATGTGTCGAAAAAGATAACCCTACCCCACAACTGGACACCACACACCCTGTGGACAATGAAAAATATTGCGACGGTCAATGTGGTGTAGGCGTTTTAGCAGACCAAGCTAATTGCTTTATCCTGAATCCAAATGACCTGGCCTCAAGTTTTTGCTCCGGATGTTCACTCAATTGTGAATTAGACCAATCAGCACCGTATTGTGTTGCTGGAGCTCCATTGCTCAGCAATGGTTATGGATGCTCCGCCATAGAGTCATGTCCTGAAGGACAAGGTTTTAAGGTTAATAGCGATGGAATGGCGACATGCGAACCACTTCCGCTTAATTCATGCACATCCAACTCAAATTGCAGCGAAGGACAATACTGCAACTTGGAAACCCGTACCTGCGTTGATGATGACATAGAAGAAGCACATTATATCTACGTCCGCATCGATGACCTGAGTGACAAATGCGTCAACCCCCAGGGAACAAGCATGCTAAATGATAATGGTATCTGCACACTGTATACCCCTGGTGCCGACATCGACGCCGTTGTCCTCATCAAACCAAACGGCTCACACCACTATGCGACCGATGTTGTGGGTTACAAACGAGCCGACTTCAATAATGTCTTCGTGACACTCGCCCAGATTAAAGCTTTTCTAGGAGATGAGTCTAACAATTCATCTGTTGATCCGAAACAAATCCTTGGTGTTCCAGATTCTCTCGACACTTATGGCTCCGATTACGATGGCACTTGCAATTATTTTGTCAATCCCAATGATGCCAATCAAGTATATCCGTTTGTTTCCCTTGGTGGATTGGGCGGGTGGATTGAAGTCGAAATGAATGACATGATTCTGGCTGGTGACAAAATCGATGTTCTTGAAGTTGGCGCGTGCACTCTAAAAAACACAGGCGAGGATGATAGTTCCAAAGCCACAGCTGAAAAAATAAGCGTTTCCGTTTCCACCTCTGCTGACATTTGGAAAGTTATTGGCCAGTCAATTGCAGATCAAAACAATAAGGGTATTCTTTCATTCACAATCACAGAGAATATGCTCAAGTAATATCTCACACTGCGATATTTCATGGATTCAGCAGTGATACACATTTATTAGACATTTGCACTTCCCCACACCTATGGCGGCGGGTGTGAGGGAATTCGATTAAACCGTTTCCAATCTTCACCAGCTATTATCTAAAAAAATAACAGGACTTTCGAGTCTATGGTATAAAGTGAAGACAATCGCGGCAATAGTTATGAAAGCCGTCATAAGTCAAACCGCGTAAACCCAACAAAATATAGGCGATGCGTATTGCACAAAGTGCAATAGCAGCGCCGGGGGCTGCGTATTGCAAATAGCAGCCCGTCCATCCTTGTCTTTCATCCGAAACCATGAAAAAGCTGTCTTTACTGATCACCGCACTGTTCCTGCAAATTATTCCATTTTGCGCAACTTCGGCTTTTGCAGAAACGTATATACCGTCGCGTATGATCCACATCGTTTACGACGATTCTGGCAGCATGATTAAGGATGACGACAGTGTTTACGTCGACACATGGTGTCAGGCGAAATATGCGATGGAAATCGTCACGGCCATGCTGGGAGAACGCGACACGCTCAAGATTTACTATATGAGCGACTTTGACAAAGGCCGAACCGGAGAGCCGATGTTGTTGAGAGGAAGCCGGGATCCCGATGTCGTGCGTGACAATGTTGCAAAAATCCACGCCAAAGTGACGCCAGCATTGAACACGCCATTTGCAGCTGTCAAGCGAGCAGGCCTGGACTTTAAGACATCCGACGCCGATGAAAACTGGCTTGTCATTCTGACGGATGGAGAGTTTGAAAACATATCGCGTCAGGACGTGGAAAATTATTATTATCAGGTTGCGGCAGCGCCAAACACCAAAGTAATTATGCTTGCGATGGGCATGCATGTTTCGTCGATCGAGGCAGATCCAGAACGCGGCGTCTATTTTGAACATGCGCAGACGAGTGATGCAATTCGCGGCAAGCTTACGAGCATCTGCAACCGCATTTTTCAGCGCAATGCATTGCCCCCGATTGAGCAGAAATCCGTGCATCTTGGCGTTCCGATGAGTCAGCTCATCGTATTTGCACAGGGCAATGACGTTAGAATCGGCACGGCATCCGCCGAAGACGGCACACAGTTTACAGCCGTTTCCAATGTTCATGCAGCATTTTCCGAAACTGCGGCTCTAAAGTTGCCATATCCGGAAAATGTCGTCGTCAACAGAACGCTCAACGGCCAGATCGCGACATTTGACGGCGATTTCAAGCCCGGTTCGTATAAATTCGACATTTCCGGCGCAGACAATATCGAAATTTATTACAAGCCCAATGTCGAAATCGCGACCTATCTGTTCGACGATATCGGCAACGAAGTCACGAAAGAAGCCAAACTCCTCAACGGCACCTACCGCGTCGAATTCGGTTTTATCGGCGCCACTGACGGCGTTCGAGTCGAAGACACCTCGCTACTCGGAAACATCAGTTATTCTGCCGAAATCGTCAATGTTCTCACCGACGGTTCGTCTCAGAAAATGGATGTCAAATCTGGCGACACGATGACGATTCGCGAGGGCGACCTCAATGTCGATGTGACCGCAAAATTCCTCGAATACAACACCGTCAACACCAAGGCATCCTATCACGTCTTTTTCGCCAATGAACTTGTCTGGTCATTCGACAGCAAACCGACTTACAGCCTCATCAAAGATGGTTTTGAAAACGGTTCGGAACCGATTGTCGTGCATGTCCGCATGAAAGACGGCGATGCCGTTCGCGATCTGACGTCGGCCGAGTGGGAAGTCATGACTGCGCCTCGCGTCAAATACCTCGGCCGTGATGAAGATAAAGACAACAAGGACTCCATCGGTGAATTCACCATCGCAAAACTGCCGGAAACGGGCAAATTCACGATTATTCCGGCTTTGAGTGATGACGGCCCGATGAAAACTTCAACAGGAACCCTTCCCATCGGCATTTCAGGCGGTTTTTCAAAAGGCGATTCTACAGCTTCCGGCTCGATAAAAGATGCCTTTGAAATCGCAGACAATATCACATCATGGGAACGATTCCTCAACTGGCTGGAAGAAAACTGGCACTGGCTGTGGAAAGCTCTGGTCGGCTTTATTCTTTTTCTCGGTTATGCCTTAAAAAAACGACTGCCCAAGGGCATCAAAAAAGCCCCCAATATCACAGCAAATCCAGCCCGTATCGGCCTCAAACCGACTTCGTTTAAAGCGAGTTATAAGAAAAATCCGCTTCAAATACTCGTACCATTCAGAGCCGATACGGCTGTACTCAGTTTTCCGTCTTCTCTCGAAACAGAAGGCATTCCGAAGACTTTCCGACTTAAAGCTGCCGGCGGGAAACGCATGCACGTGACCAATAAATCCATCTTTGCCGAAAAAAAAGGCATTACCATCAACGGCACCGATGGCACGCAGATCACGAAAAAGAGCAAACGTCCACTCACCATGACGGCCAACAGTACCATTGAAATCAAAACAAAAGATTACAAATATTCATGCACCCTTAATCAATAATGGAGTGAAAACAGTATGATAGCCCCTACACTCATCATCGGTCTTGGTGGAACAGGTGCCAAAATCGTAAATCTGGTATCCAACCTCGTCAGTGAAGAACAACTCAATCGCATCAGTTTTGCGGTATTCGATACGGATATCAATGAGCTGCGCAAAATACATGAGAACAATCCACTCATTTATACGATTCAGACCTCGACCAAACTGAGTGTCGGCGAGTATCTGAACATCGATCGCCACGCAAGAGACAACTGGTTTCCAGTCAATCCCATCCTGAACAGCAAAACATTGACCGAAGGTGCAGGCCAGGTGCGTTCCATCTCCAGACTTGCATTTGATACGGCACTTCGAGCCGGAAATATCGAACCACTCCACAAAGCCGTCGAAAAGCTCTATCGGCTTGAAGAAGATCACACCGATCAGGCTCTTCGCATAGTCATCGTAAGCTCACTCGCCGGAGGCACGGGATCCGGCCTGATTCTTCCCGTCGCACTCTATCTGAAAAATTATCTTTCGACGCGATTCCAGCAGAGTGCAAACATCATGCGCGGCTTTTTCATCATGCCGGAAGTCTTTTACGAAGTCATTCGCGGACAAACGGAACGCAACAACCTCAAGTGCAATGCCTATGCGACACTCCGCGAACTCGATGCATTTCTGATGAAAGGCGATGGCACTTTGCCGGATAAATTCAATAACACAGTCCGTTTGGAATTCCCTCGCGTAGGCTCAGAAAAATTCGAAGAATACAACGTCCGTCCATACGATTTCTGTTTTCTTTTCGACGCCCAGAACACAGAAGGCAGAAAACTCAACGATTTCAGCCAGTATCTGGAACATGCGGCCGAATGCATCTATTCACAGTCCATTGGCCCCATGAACAAACGCAGCAATTCTTCGGAAGACAACACGATTCGTGAACTGTGTGCAGAACGCGGCCGCAATCGCTATGCAGGTGCCGGTTGTTCAAGACTCGTTTATCCGTTCAAAGACGTCCAGGAATACCTCGCCCTTAGATGGACTCAGGAATGCGTTTCCAACACGTGGCTTCGATTCGACGATGTCTTCAAGAGCATGCTCTCTGAATCCGCAAAAATGCGAAATCAGGGCTATAATGTTCGCGATGACAATCGCGCCGACAGCTATGTCAATACCGTCGAACAACTCAATCATCAGCACGATCCATTTGCCATGATGATCGTTCGTCAATGCACGATTTATGAGGAAGCAGCAGCATCAGAAGGCACGCCGGCATGGGATACATATCTGAATGCGCTTCAGGAATTCGTCACCTTAAATGCCTCTTCCGGCCAGAGAGACCTCGACAATCAACGACAGGAAGCTCTATCCAAACGCGAAGCTATTCAGGGCGATTCCGAAGTATGGAATGCACTCGTCGATGCATACAATTCAATGAACAAATACCGCGCCATGGTGGAAAAACGATGCGAAGAAACCGCCAGAACCACGGCTTATGCCATCTTTAAGCAGAAAACCTCTTCCACCAAAGACAAGCTCAATTACCAGCTCGAAACCTATCTTCGCGATCAGCGCGGCAACTTCATTCATCCCAATGCCGTCCGATATTTCCTCTATAAAACGGTGGCTTGTCTCGAAGAGCTCAAAATCCTCACCGACAACAACATCAATGATGAAAAGGATTTCTTCGCCTCCTTCTCAAAACACTTCGACGATCCCAATACGGACGAAACAGAAACGTCAATCAATCAGTTGCCCGATCGCAAAATGAGCATCTCCGACAAAACGAAGAACATGATGGGCAAGCTCACCAACGATCAGGAAGAACTCAAACAGCACTGGCAAAAATATATCGATACCGTCGATGCTTATCGCAAGGACGGCATTCTTTCCGCAGTCCTCAAGGATGGCATTGAATACGTCACCAATCTGAGCAATGCCTTCGAACGATTCTACGATTCACTCGACATCAATCTCAACATTCAGCGTCGCAGAATGTCCGAAATTTCGAAGAAATACCAGTCAGTTCCCGGCAAAACGACGCGTTACGTCTGTGCATCCAGTGACTGTCTCGACAAATTCGTCGAAAAAATCCCATACCAGGGCACTGTTATCTCAATTGATGGCGAGCTTTCTGATGAAATCTACAGCCGCGTCCGCCGTTACTCAATGGATGACGAACTCCAGACAAACACATCCTATTTCAGTGAAATCATCGAACAGGGAATCGTCGGTTACTTCAAGACTTCCCTGATGAAAACCTATGGTTCGTACATCGATATGGATATCGTCGAAGCCATGTATCAGGAAGGCCGTTTGAAAGGCGAAAACGAAGACAGCAAACTGACACAGTACGTCCACGATATCATCGACAATACGCGCAAACTGGCGCTCCCCTTCATCGAACGCCCGATGGGCGAGCAGCGCGAACCCATTGCAGCATGCACGTTCAATCCCACAATTGATCCGAAAGATGAATCAGCCAAATCGGATCTCATCGCCAAGGAACTGAAGAACTTTGGCGCAGAACCCGATACCGACATCAGTCCTCGCGAAATCATGTTCTTCCAGTCGATTTACGGCCTCCGAGCCAATAAGCTTTCCAAGCTTTCACCGGCAGTTCCGGGCATTCACCCCGAAGGCGAGTACTACAAGGCTTATTACGAAGTCATCAACAGAATCATGCCCAGAACCGATGAAACACCAGTAGTGACGCCACATATCGACCGTTCATGGCATGTCATTTCCAATATGCCTGACCTCGACGATCAGAATCAGAAAAACCTCGAAACTCGGATTTATCGCGCATTTATCCTTGGTCTGACCTATGGTCTCATCGATTCGTCCTACAATTCTCGCGGAAAAATCATCTACAAACTCCATATTCCTGGCTGCAATTCCGAAGATTTCGTCGTCTCCAACGGCACTCCCTGCGATCAGTTCTACGAAATCCTCGATGCCCTGACGATAAATCCCGTCGTCGTCGGCTATATTCTCAAAGAAGTCGATCGCATTCAACGCAAGGAATTCGTCGCCAAAACGACATTCGAAAACAGCAAGCTCAAGAAGATGTTCGACAGCCTCAACCTCAAGCAGTTCAATCTTAACATCATTACGCTGTTCGATCTGCCCTGTCTGCTCAAATTCTCAACCCCGCAGGACAGCTTCAGAAATCAGCAGGGTCACGAACTCACTCGCACTACGCTCGAAGTTTTCAGCGAATACGTGCACAAAATCGTTCAACCAGCAGAAGCCGATTCCCGATTTGGCGAGTTCGTTGCAGAACAGTATCGTCAATTCAAAAAACACAATACCAGCCTGTATCTGAATCGCGAGGACGAAGATTATTTCGACTGGGTCAATTATCTCGACGAACTCTATGACGTGGCCATCACGGAACTTCGCGCCGCAGAACTCGACGAATTCATCGAGCAGCTCGAAGATATCAAGAATCCCAACCGACACAAATCACGTCAGCTTCAGGCCCCTGAAAAGCCTTCCATGGCAAACCGTCTTCTCTCTCGCTCATCATTTACCGTCGAAGATGTTCGCAATGAAGAGATGAATGCCGACAGTCTACTCAAAGTCAGTGACGATCCCGAAACTTTTTGATTCTTTTTGACGGGCCGGGCTATTGACATACGCCCGGCAGCACGGCCTATGGTGCCGCCATACGGCCGTGCACTTTCTTTGATCAATGCCCCACCCCAGCATTTTCAATGTCCTGGTAACGTATTTTGTTTACAGTCATTTTTTTAAACGAACGAACATCTGAGCAGATTCGCGATTATCAGTTCCTCTTTCACCCACTGCTCGAACAGGGAACGATTGCATTCTGCAACTGGAACCCGGGAGGAACCGATTTGTCTTCCTCCATTCCGGAACTCTATCCGATCATTCGCGGCAAAAAATGCTGGCGCGCAGTCATCCTCAATACAGACTCCCTTTACGAAACATCCACGACATTAAACACTCAAAATCCATTCGATTTCTCGGCTCAGGATGCCGAAATCCTGCCTCACGAAAGCCCGATTCCTCTCATTCGACTAACACATATTCTCGGTGGATATCCCATCCAGTCCACGCACGATTTCGCCCCCGGATACGAATACTTCGATGATGAAACCGGAAAACTTGAACGCATTCCAAGTTCAAGCCTCTCCAGCGATGAACTCGATATTTTAATGGAACGTTTTGGTTCCCTTAAACACGTCTATATCGAAAAGGAAATATCGCAGGAACTCCAGCAAACATGCGATATAATCGAAGAAAAATATCGTTTTTCCGAAACCAGACCCGACGAAATTATTCTGATCGCCACTCGATTAAAATCCGATAAAAATGAAAAAAACAGGCTGTTTGCAGCCTGTCGTCCCTATCTCGAAACATCGAGTTCCAATTTCTGGCAAATCAATCACTACCCGAACGCATGTCGTTTTCTTTTCTCGGATATCTCGCGATCTGACTGCTCTCTCTATCAGCAGGAAATCATTCGCTTCTGGCTTTCTGTCCTCACGATTTCATTCAATGAACTGCCGCCGGATGTTCTACAAGCCTATCGGCTCTATCATCTCGATATCGATGTCAACAGCGATATTCTTGGCCGAAACCTCGCCATTCACAAAGATCAGCTCAAAGCAGCCACCAAATTTGTTCAGGAACAAATCGACAAGCTCTCCGAATTCTCCCTAAAAAAAGACGAACCAATTCTCATCCCTGAAAATATCCCAATCGTCATCGAAGATACGGACGATACTCAGGATTACGAAGCTGACAGCTGCGATGAATTACAGGAAAATACCCCTAACCCCGTCGATGGCATTGGGAGTTACGATGCTGATATTCAGGCAAAAAAGGACAATATCCTCAACGATATCAAAAATCCTCGAAGATCCATCGATCGCGCAGCCAGAACACTCAAATCCAAAACGCATACATTCATTGGAGAGTCTTACGAGCTCGAACAGTTCCAACTCCACGATTTAAACGAAAATCTCAATCAAATCGAGCTCAGACTTTTCCAGGAAAGGCCCTGCAATGACTTCAAGGAAAAAAAGCAAGTCTTGATTCAGACCATTCAGGAAACCAATCAGGCACTCGAAAATATCCCCAAATCCATGTCATTAAGTGTCGAACTCAAAGCCGGTGCAGCAGCCCTTGCCATTGCATTCATTGGCAATGTGACTTATCTCATCGACGCATGGACGCTCGGAAAAGATATCTTTTTACAAGGCATCATTCTGACATTGATAATATTGTTCATCACTGCCCTCGGTGGATATTGCGCCCTGCTCATCCTCAAACCCAAAATGAAGGAAAACATCAATACCGCGATCAATCCCATTCGACGCGTCAAAGATGAAATCCTCAATAGCAACGCCAAATTCGAAAACTATTTTTCTGATGTGTGCACATTCATGAAAGGGCGCGCCATCGTTGCCGGCACCAGTCTTTGCGAAGAATCCTCGTCTTCAGAAAAAGCCCGATTGACGCACCACAAAACAGCCATTCAATCTGCACTTCAGAGAAATGCCATCTGGGAAAATAGCTTTTCTCTCAACAGTGATGCGTATTCAGATGAACCGTTTTCCGGGCATTTCAATACTGATATTTCGCCTCTTTCCAATGCACTATACGACTTTTGCACATGTGATACTCCGCAGAATGTCTCACTCAATGACTCGGGAGATACCATTCTTTCCCCTTATGAATTCATTCAAAAACTCATCATCGAACGCGAAGAGATATTCGATGTAACCAGATAATTTCTTTCCAAGTGGTTTAAGCTCATGCCTGCTTCATACAACATCATTATCTGCGTTGTCATCGTCACACTCTATCTCTTCATTGCTAAAATCAATCTGAAGACGAATCGCCGTCAACGACAGTTTTTGCTCCCCATCATTGCACTGGCTTACTGCGCCTGCCTCATGTATGCACGAGCTGACATCCTCGAATACATGACAGGATATACAGGTTCCAAAGAGCTTATTGCCGAAGTCATTTCAAAAGAAGCATTAACTTCACTCGTCACTGCCATCGTAAATATCGCGATTCTGTTCGGGTTCGTCATCGTCAAAGCCTGTACCATCAAATTACTGGAAAAAGCATGGGATTCCGATTTGCTCACAGGTGCAACATCCGGATGGTTCTACGAAGATCTTAAGCTCGGAAAACCAGAGGAAAATAAAGAAGAATCCGAAGAAAAAGAGCCACCTGTCCCCAAAAAAGAAACCAAAAAAGAAAGAAAGAAAAGATTAGCGGAAGAAAAGAAAAAACAAGAAGAGAAGAAAAAGAAAAAAGAAGAAGAAATCCGTTGGGTTCTCAAAAAGCAATTCGAGCAATTCAAAGTCTATTATCGCGGATTTTACTATACTCTGCTCGCTGTCACGACAGTCATCTTCTTCATTTCTCTTAAATATCCGGAAATCCCGGCTTTTCAGGCGATTTTTTATCCCATTTTCGGGGTCATTATCCTCGGCGAAGTCGTATTCTTCCTTTCAGGGCCTGATCGCCCCAAAGAAACGGCAAAACCCATCGAAAAGAAACCTCAAACCCCCGAACCGGAATACGATTTCCTTCGGGAAATTCTTAAAGAGCTGTTTGAAGAACGCGACCTGCACGATGTTTTTACCCCCGGTCAGCCCTGCAACTTCGAAACGGATGAATCCATGGCTCTCCTCAACCCGGATTCCATCATTCACGAACAAAAGCTGGCTGCCGTTTACTTCAGCAAACTCGCCGAAGCAGGTGAAAATCTCATTTCGAGCTATGTTCAGTCCTCCATACAGCTCATTCAGGGACGAAGCATTCTCATCAACAATCCATTTTACAAGGATTTGACGATATATCTGATTTTCCCGATTCTGCGCCACCTGATGAACTACCACAAATGCCTCATCATTGCAGGGCGAGAATCCACCGCAGATGATATCAAATCGTGGCTCGATAATGGTCTGCTCGCAGCAACCGGCACACAAAGCCTCTGGAATGTCGATATCCTTTCCCGTGCCGCAACAAAAGCCGATATCGGCATTCTCCAGTTCACCGATATCTATAATCTCGATCTTCTCAAGGATAACACCGAATTTCTTAACCAGGTCAGCTTTATTTTACTCATCGAACCTTCGCATATCCTCGCTACAGCCCAGATGGGGCTGAGTCTTCTCGTCACACAATGCGAATCACCTGATAAAAACATCATTTACTGCGCATGCGACAGAAACTGTGACGGCCTCGTCGATGCACTTTCTCATACCCTTAAAACCAACCTCACCGAAGTCACTGCAACCCAAACCGGACTCGTCAACTGCTCCGAAATGTACTGGAATGCCGATGGGGAATATTTGCACCACAAAATCTTTAAAGGTATTTCCAGATACCTCGGTGTGGGAACTGAAATTGCGGCAATTGCCGCTAAAAACCTGCATTCCATAAAAACCGACTTCAAACCGGCTTCATGGATTAGCTGCAACAAATTCCCAATCATCGATATGAAGTGGATTGCCGGGCAATATTATGCTCAAATCTGCCAATATGCAGAAATGCCCGCCACACAGGAGTCTTTCAATCACAACATTCTCCTCGTCGAATCCAATCTTTGGAAAAATCAACGCGATAATACCCATTTCCTCATCGTCGAAGATGAATTCCAAAACCTCTTCGAGATGAAACGCGTTTATTCGACGCGAGCACTCACTCAGCTGTTCATCAACATCATCAGCGAGAATTATTTTCTCCGCGATTACATGGTGAACAACGTCCAGATATTCGAAACCGATCCCAAAGCCATTCCGACATTTGTTCCCGATTTTGCCCGCACCGAACGCAATGTCATTCTTAAACTCATCATGATGATGGCTCACGGGCCGGTTTCTGAAGACGTCATTCGACGCGAATTCCTGCTCTGCGGCATGGATATCGACGATACATCCAAATCGACAAACGACATCCTGCAATCCCTGATTGCAAGACATTGCCATATCCAGGATTCCACGCTTACAGTTCAGTTTTCTACCGAAATCCAAAAGGATTGCCTGACGACTAAAACAGTCAAATCGTTCAAAATTGACGAAATCAATGCCATCAGTGACTATGCGAGATCTCTCAAACCCGCATATTTCCTTGCTGAAGACGAACTTGGAGAAAAGCATTACATCAGTTCAAGGCTTTATGGCCACGTATTTCAATGCTTCCTCCCTGGCCAGTTCACGACTTTTGAAGGGAAGTACTACGAAGTCCGCAACATTACGCCCCACAATGGTGTCGTTCTCAGAAGAGCCGCCGATCATATCCATAATCGCGTATATTACAGACAGCTTCGAACCATTCATCTCGATTCATGGCAGTCTGACGATTCGATGGCAAGCTCACGAACGATTTCCGGCATCGAAATTGCCAATGCTTACGCCAACTTTGCGGTTCACACATCCGGCTATATCGAAACCACTCAAAACGATGATCTCAAGCATGCCCATACCGTCCTTCTCAACGGTATTCCGGATCGTTCCTACATCAATAAAAGCATGCTCAGATTCAGACTTCCCGGGGCTTCGCCCAAAGTTATCTACACGATTTGCCTGCTCCTCAACGAAATCTTTAAAACGACATATCCCGATTCATGGCAATATATATATGCCGTGACTTCTACAAAATCCCTCACGCCGGATGCTTCTAAAAACGCGATGTATGCGTTCGAAGGTCCTTGCGAAGATGACGTTTTCTACATCCTCGAAGACAGTGAAATCGATCTCGGCCTCATCGTTTCTGTCGACAGAAATATCAAACGGTATTTCGAAATGATCTGCGATGTGCTCAGCTGGCATCTCGAAAAAATGCTCGAAATTCCTGCACCAAAAGAAGAAAAGGATGACAAGGAAAAAGTCGAATCCGAACCAGTCAACGACGAACCTGAAGAAAAATCCTTCTTCCAACGCATCAAGGATTTCTTCAAAAATCTGTTTTCATCAAAGCAGGAACCGGAACATCATCCAGCCCAATCCGTCGACCTCACTCCGCCACCCCAGGCTTCTATCTTTATGGATGATGACTGCGATGATTTACCTCCGGAACTCGTCGAAACTGAATATCAAAAACACTGTTTCCTCAAATTCGGCGACGATCATTTCGATGACGCAATGGATTTCGAAGGCACGGTCAATTATCTCAGCCAATATGGTTATGGTATTAATCCGTTGCAGCAAGCACGAATTCACTCGTCTGATATCGAAGAATACGCAGCCAGCTATAATCCTCAAAAAGAAGGTGCGCATTTCTGCGATTTCTGCGGAACCGAAATGACGGAAATTCAGACACTGCCCGATGGTCGTGAACAATGTCCCGATTGCGCGCACAACGTTCTTCGCACCAAACTCGAATATCGCATGCTGTTCTCGTATGTCCGACGCAATATGGAACGTCTTTTCCACATTCAAATCGATGTTCCGATTGAGCTCAAACAAACGACAGCCCGCGATATTGCTGCCCATTTCGGCGAAAAATTCGTCCCGACCCCGAGTTTTGATGCGCGTACAGTCGGCTTCGCAAAACGCGATGAAAACGGCTTCGCCATCTATTTCGAAGACAGATGTCCCAAGCTTTCAGCCATTTCCACCCTGGCTCATGAACTGACGCATATCTGGCAGTTCTCGCACTGGGATATGGAACAGGTCAATGCCAAAACTCAAAATGCGCAGCTCGAACTCCTCGAAGGCATGGCCATGTGGGTCGAAATTCAATACCTCTATGCCACTGGTGAATACAAATACGCCGCTCGCATGGACATCACGACCCAGAACAGAAAAGACGCTTATGGACGAGGTTTCAAGCGATTTTGCGCGAAATATCCCATTTCTAAAACCTCGAATATTCCCAACACGCCGTTTAACCACTTCCCGCCACTATAGATCATGTGAACGGCTTATTTGCTTCGCAAATACAGCCGTTTTTCCGCGCTTGTTCACAGAACTGCGCGCTTGTAAAGCCTGCTATGCCTTCGGCATACGCAGGCTTTTGCTTTCGTTCGCCTGATATATACCAAAAAAAGAGCTCGCCATTTGGCGAGCTCCTCAATTCATCACAATCCGCAATCGGAATGATTATTTAGCAACGCATTTGTTTTCCTTGCAGGTTCTGCCAACAGAGGCACAATCGGCAAGTTCTTTGAGTTCGTTGTTGTCACAAACCATAATCTTATCGCCATTGCAGGAATATTCATAATCTGTACAGACTTTCTTGGCACATGCGGGTTTATCGTTATTCAATGCACAAACTTCGCTCTTTGCACAAGCTTTAGCAACCCACCCACCTCTCTGACAGGTTTCAATCGAAAGGCTGTCATACGAACAACGCATTGCACCATTTGTACATGTTTCAGGCATCAATTGCTGCTGACAGGCTGCCGCAACATTTCCATTCCTGTCAGTTTTCTCCACACAAACCTGACGCCCCTGGCAAGTCGTGCTCACATACTGTTGATTTTCGCATTTCACGACGACATTCGATGCACTGCAGTATGAAACATCCCCCATGCAGGCTCTGGTCAAGCAAACGCCGCCATTTTCACTGCTACAGGTTTGTGCTCTCGAGCATTGATCAACGCCATCAGCCGTATACTTGCCATCTTTACAAACTTTGCGTACATCACCACCTGTTTCTGATTCACAGATATACGTTTTTTCCATGCAGGCACAGAAGGCACCATTTGTTGCATCATCTTTGCATACACCGTTTTCACACTTGGTTTCAGTCCAATTATAAACACCCGTTCTATTATCTTTTGCACAAGCCATCACACCAGACTTACTCTCACTGCAAACGGCAGGATCATTCTCCTTACAGCAGCCAGCGGCGTCTTTTGTGGCATAGCAGCTTGCAGCACTACCGCAATTGACGATATCCTGCAACTGTCCCATTCTTGAGCAAGACTGAATTACACCGGCGTTCGAACAAATCATGTCGGAATCATGTTTTTTCCACTCGCCACTCATGCAGACCTGGATATTCCCGTTCTGACATCGATTAGCACCATCTTTGCAGACACAAGAGATTTGGCCATTCGTTTCGACGCAGGACTCAGTAGCGTTGCATTGATTCATGCGATCATCAGTCCATTCACCATTGTTACATGTCTGCTTTTTGCCTTCATCCGAGCAGCGTTTTGCACCATTCGTGCACGGAGGAACACAAACATTATCGACACAAATATCACCTTTTGTTGGGCAATTGCCATAATTGCCCCAACTACCATCGGCCTGACATGTACGAACCTGGTTATTATTTCTCCCGCCACACATGGTTGCACCTTCGGTGCACTTGCAGCTTGCGGTCTTATTATTTTCGTCATAAACGCATGTTTCGAATTCACCGCACGCCTGATCCTGCCAATTGCCAGTCATTACACTACATATCTGTCTCACGCCATCAGCCGAGCAACGCACTGCATTGCGCTGGCAAGCAGCGACACAAGCAACGGGAGTAATGCCATCGTCGCATTTCGGAGTGGCTGGGTCGCACGGAATTTCATTGGTATCCCAAGCCGAACCGTCATCAAGGCATTTCACATAGGTATTCACCCTATCTCTTGTATTGGCGCATTTGATTTCATCTTTCTGGCAAACAACCTGTGATGCCGGAGCTACGCATTCATTGGTTGCATCGCAAATATAGCCATCACCAACAGTTGAGCATTCAACGACTTTCCAGTCGGCATCAGCACCTTCACCTTCGCAGACGAGCTGTTTGGTTTCGCCATCGCATTTCTTTTCGCCAGCAACGCATTTGGCATCACCCGGAACTTCTTTGGGAACGCAGGCATTTCCACTGCAGACCGGTGTTTCTTCCGGGCAGGCAACTGCTGCATCCCACTGACCATTGTCATTGCAGGATTTCAAACTGGCGTCTCCATCGCATTCTTTCGCGCCAGGTTCGCAAACTTTTGCTTCGGCAGCTGCAACACATTCGAGTTTATCGATATCGCAAAGCTGTTCTGCTCCGCAAGGCACTGCCTCTCCCCAAGCATTGTCTGCACAGGTCTGAACGCCCTTAAAGTCATCCGAACATTTCTTAGCTCCAGCCTCACAAACGACTTCCGGCTGCTTGGCATTACACACACCGGCGCCTTCACAAACCATGTCCACGCCACAGGACTTAGCTTCGCTCCATGCATTGCCACTGCATTCGCGATAGCTGGATCCATCCACGCATTCTTTCACGCCGTCATCACAAATCTTTGCATCTGTATTATCCACGCAATTGAATGAAGCATCACAGACTTTATTCTCGCCGCAGGATTCGACTTCCCCCCAAACACCAGTGGGCGAACAAACCTGAACGCCACTGTTATCAGCTGAACATCTCTTTTGCTGTGGTGAACACTCAGTCTGACCGGCTTTGTTCACACATGCATTGGCTACACATTCCTGATTCGCACCGCATGCTTCTTCTGAGAGTTTGAAATCGGCACTGCATTTGTTCAATGTCGTCGAATTTTTACATACTGAAACTATACATTCCTGCCCGACATCCAGCTTGCACTGACCTGTTGCAGAATCACATCCCATCGGACAAACAGTCACGTTCTGCCAATTCACAACGGCACACGCCTGCATTGTATCGCCATCACAACGAAATGTCCCCGCATCGCACTGAACAAAAAGCCCGTTACCTTCATCACCACACCCATAAGATGCGACTGAAAGACCAATAGCTGCACACAACAACGCCGCTTTACGAATATTCATAATTTCCTCCAGAATGCCTAACTGGCTTATTTTAACAAGAGAGCCTCTCTCCAAAATAAAACACACTTATGTGTTCATAGAATAAACCAGTCTATATCCTATCAATTTTCAATTTCTCTTTCAAATTTTACGATAAATTTTACACATCATCTGTAACTATTCAGCCGGGGGCTCTTGGATAGAGGTGGATACACCACGCCGTTGACAGCATCCGTAAAAATAAGCTGCCTATCTGTGATGATGTGGGATGAGTTGGATTATCAATTTAGTTTGCCCAGATTGGGGATCCCTCGAATAATGCCTTAATGGCATTAATTCCTGATTTTCCACTCCGCTTAAGAGTCTCATAAACACTTAGGATTCGGCAAAAATTATGCTTGCCATCTTCTGTGCGAAATCCGCCAGACATTTTCTGTCTGTTTTTACATTTGCGAAGGTCTCTTTCTGACAGGTTATTCGTGAAATCAACATCTTTGCGGGTTGCAAACAAAAGGTGATTGTCCTTGAATTTTTCTAATCGATTTAACAGCTTAATCTCATCTTCTTTTGCGAGCTCAAATTTAAGCGTTTTATTTTCACAGCGCCCTGCTTCGAGAATTTCGTCGTATTCCTTAAGTACGATGGGCCAAATATCAGTCTCTGAAGGCATTGGCGCGCCAGATTCTAAATTCTCTTTTTTTATTTGATTAACAACAAGTAGAAGTGACTGCATATCATCACTCCATTTGTGTCCGGTTTCTTCCGAGTTTTTTCTCAAATATCGCAGAATATGAGCTCCACACTCTGCATGGCAGGTTCCAAAATGGTAAAGCGCTGTTTCATGATCATGCATGAATGTGCCTGTGTAATTATTAACAACAGGAAGTTTTTCTAGTGCCTCAATCGATTTGCTATTCATGGATGAATACAAAACAGCTTCAGGAATGCTTTGGTTTCTGATATATGCCTGTACGCCTTTGAGTGTTACAACGGTTGAATCAGTGTATAGAACTTCAGAATCTAGTAATTTCGTTGTGATTTGTTCAAGGCTTCGTTCACATTTGTTTGAAAACTCCTTACAAATATTTACGACTGTTCCTTCAGACACCTCAATGCGATTTCCAAGCATTTCGCTCAAAATTTCAGCAATTCTGCGATATGAGCACACGCCTTGGGTGTAAAGCTGAATACACAGACTTTTGAAGTTATTTCCGTAAATAACGCTACTGTTGTATTCCTCGGGAATTACGAATTTATTTTCCTCATTCGCATGAATTCTGATCTCCGTTATCACTATCTGAGGCTTTATATCAATCACAAATCTGGACACATAATCCCGTGTCTTTTCTCCGGTATCTGTAATTGTATGAATGCAGTCACCGGACTCGATCATTTCTAACATCCGCTCTTTGGTTAGTGTCTTTCCGGGATGTCCGGGTTGGCCGCCTGCTGGTTTACCTGTTTTTGGCCGACCATTATAGGTATTGGCAGGCTTGGAGGGCTTCTGATCTGATGACGGTGGAAGAGATGAGTTGGTGCTATTATTATTGATACGCCGCTTTAATCGTTCATTATCCTTGCGAAGTTTATTGTTCTCTGCTTTCAGCTCATCTATCTTCTTTTCTTGACGAGAAACAGTGTCTTCAAGTTCTGCAATTCGAGTCTCTGCCTGGATTTTGTAATCTGAAAAAGTGCCTTTCAGATCTGAGATGGACTGCTGAAGTTCCTCAATATTTTTAAAGAGGTCTCGGTTGTAATTGCGGCGCATATTATTTTTTTAGGCTGATACTGGGCGCTACACCGTGTAGCATCTAGTATTTGCCTCAAATTCGAAAAAAAGAACAGCATTTTTTG
>JAZRWV010000295.1:0-6311 GCA_045599925.1 Myxococcota bacterium | reverse complement strand
CTGCTGAGGCTGAGAAACCCGCAGAAGCAGAGAAACCCGCAGAAGCAGAGAAACCCGCAGAAGCAGAGAAACCTGCTGAGGCTGAGAAACCTGCTGAGGCTGAGAAACCAGCAGAAGCAGAGAAACCTGCAGAAGCAGAGAAACCTGCAGAAGCAGAGAAACCGGAAAAGCAATAGAAAAAGCAGCCCCCGAATCATCAGATTCGCCTTAACCGTTGAATGAAGAACCATCTGACCCTGGAAACCATAAGGATTCCAGAAGCAGAACCTTAGGATGAGGAACGGAGATAAGCATGACCGTAAAGATTGGAGATATTCTAGTCGGACTTGATGTTGGAACGAACAAAACCTGTGCCATTATTGGAGAAGTGACAGAGGATGGTCTCAATATCATTGGTGCTGGAGATACAGCCTCCAAAGGTATTCAAAAGGGCATTGTCACGAATATCGAGACAGCGTCACAGGGAATCCAGAAGGCGATTGAGAGTGCCGAAGTCATTGCAAACTGCAAGATCTCGAGTGTGAGTGTCAATATTACGGGCAATCACATTCAGGTGATGAATTCAAATGGTGTTGCTGCGGTTCGCAATCCGGATGAAATCGATGAAAACGATATTGCGCGAGTTCTAGAAAGTGCGCGAGCTCAGGCTATTCCACCGGATCGACAATTTTTGCATGTATTACCGCAGGAATTCATTGTGAACGGTCAGGGAGGCATTCGCAATGCGAAAGGCATGAGCGGTGTTCGTCTTGAAGCAAAAGTTCATATCGTCACGGCTGTGTCGAATTACGTTCAGAATGTCGTCAAATGTGTGGATAGATGCAAGGTCGATGTTGCAGATATCACATTGTCCTCGCTGGCAGCGAGTGAAGCCGTTCTGACAGAAGATGAAAAGGAACTTGGGTGTATTCTCATCGATGTGGGCAGTGGAACGACGGACATTGCAATCTGGTCAAAAGGCGCCTTGATGCACAGTCATGTCGTTGCACTGGGGGGCAATCATCTGACGAGTGATATAGCCAAACTGCTTCAGACGACAGTATCGACTGCAGAAATGCTGAAGATACATTCAGGATGTGCAATGGCAGCAGCCGTTGGAACTGAAGAAATTATCGAAATACCGGCGTCGAATGGACGCGATGTGAGAAAACTTCCCCGGCAGTCACTTGCAGAGATTATCGAACCCCGGCTGGAAGAAATCTTTGAAGCTGTGAATCGTGAAATCGAAAAAGCCGGGTTTGACAGAAGAAATTTCCCAGGTGGCGTAGTTCTGACGGGAGGGACGTCAATTATGGATGCAGTTCCGGAACTTGCAGAACGCGTAATGGGATTGCCGGTTAGACGCGGAGTGCCAAGAGGTATTGGTGGCTTGACGGATTTTGTTCAGAATCCGAAATACTCGACAGCGATTGGACTTCTTCTTTATGCCGTGAATCATCCGGAGGATTCTTTATGCAGTCCGCAGGAATCGAGAAACTCATCGGTGATAGGCAAGTTCATTTCGTGGCTGAAACAGATCGTTTAGATGAAAGAATTTAGAAAAAGAATTTGACCCGAAAGCCATTTCTGCATATACAGCGGCGGCTTTTATTCTAGCTCTAAGAATGGGCTGGAAAATTAATTCCATAATATCGGTGGATAAACCACCAAATGTTTAGACGGTTAGTCCGTCAAATACGAAGCAAAGAGGTAAGATTATGAAGAAAGGTATCCATCCTGATTATAAACCCGCCAAAATTACATGTGCTTGTGGTGCCGTGATTGAAACCCGCTCCACACTTGGTGATTATAGCGTTGAAATTTGCTCCCAGTGCCATCCCCTTTTCACTGGCAAACAGAAAATGATCGACACTGCTGGCCGCGTAGAACGTTTCAATAAGAAATACAATCGCACCAAGTAAGTTTATCGTATTTCTGGCCCCGGAAAAGCCTTGGTATGCGAATGCTTTGCATTTGCGTATGAAGTTTTTTCGGGGCTTATTTGTATTTGGAAAACGACAGCAAACCGATTGTTCCAGATTGTCATTCATCATGTCCAGATCGATGTTTTTTTTGATAAAGCACGGTCTTTCAATTCGCAATTCATCTCATGTCCACGAAATTTCTCAAGAAACTCGAAGACCTTGAACGCCATTTCGATGATGTGTGTCATCGTTTGGGCGATCCCGATACTTTGAATAATCCCGATCGCTATAATGCATTGGCCAAAGAACGTTCCGATATGGAACCGATCATCAACGCCTATCAGGCTTTGAAAACGGCAGAACAGGACCTCGCCAATGCCCGTGAATTACTCGCCGAAGACGATGAGGAAATGCGAGCTATGGCGAAAGAAGAAATAGCCGCTCTGGAACCGGAAATCGTCAAGCGTCGCGATGAGCTTCAAATCATGATGCTTCCTAAAGATCCGATGGATGGCAGAAACATCATTCTCGAAGTTCGAGCAGGAACCGGCGGTGATGAAGCGAGTATTTTTGCGGGTGATATCTTTGAAATGTACTCGCGATATGCAGCAAAACAAAACTGGCGTGTGGAAATCATTTCTGCAAGCGAAGGAACTTTTGGCGGATACAAAGAAGTTGTCGCCATGGTGAGTGGTGTCGATGTCTATGCACATCTCAAGTTTGAAGCCGGAACTCATCGCGTTCAGCGAGTGCCTGTAACGGAAAGTCAGGGACGAATTCAGACTTCGGCCTGCACGGTTGCTATTCTTCCGGAAGCAGAAGAAGTGGATATGAAAATCGATGAAAAGGACCTTCGCATCGATACCTATCGTTCGAGTGGTGCCGGTGGTCAGCATGTCAATAAAACGGAATCTGCAATCCGCATTACTCATATTCCAACCGGTCTCGTCGTAACGAGCCAGGACGAACGTTCACAGCACAAGAATAAATCCAAGGCAATGAAAGTTCTCGCCAGCCGTCTCTACGATCTTCAGCGTTCAAAACTCGACAGTGAACGCGCAGGTGCAAGAAAAAGCATGGTCGGTTCAGGAGATCGTTCGGAACGCATCAGAACTTATAATTACCCGGAAAATCGCATTACGGATCATCGCATTGGTCTGACTGTTCACAACCTGAGCATCGTCGTGGAAAACGGTGCATTGGATGAGATTATCAATGCCTTGAAAACCGCAGAACATCTTGAAAAGCTCAATAATGAGGATGCCTAGGCATCCTTTGCTTTGAAGAAGAACAGCAAAGCTGTGTTATGATGTCGGTGAATTTTGGGGGAACCGGGTCATTCAGTGGATGACATAATTTCGGAAACATCTGAAAATTGAGAATATTCTGAACAAAGAAGGCTAAACTCATGAAAAAATTGACATTTCTGGTGATTATCAGTCTTTGTATTCCTCTGGTTGCCGCATGCAGCAGTGGTGAAGGCCCTGTGGAATTTTGCAACAGTTCATACATTCCGACATGCAATTCAAAACAGACAGCAGTGGTCGTATGTCGTGAAGGTGTTCTGGTTGAAGAAGCCTGTGCAGCAGGGTGTGATGCCATGAGCAATACCTGCAAGACGGCAGTCTGCACATCGGAGAGCCATCCGCGTACGTGCAATGCCGCCAAAACCGGATATACGTTGTGTGAAGGCGGAGTCGTAAAAGAAATGCCCTGTGCTTCCGGACAAACATGCAATGACGCAACGGGATTGTGCGAAACTGGCAGTTCCTGTGATATATCTGCGCCTGCCACCTGCAACGGCGCAGTTCTGAGTTATTGCGATAATGGCACAATGCATACAGAAACCTGCAGTGGAGCGACGCCAGTCTGTGATGCGGCTTCTAAATCGTGCAAGCCGAATTCCGAGCAGCCAATTCCATGCGATGTATCTGCGCCTGCCACCTGCAATGGTCAGGTTCTGAGTTATTGCAACAGCGGCACGATGCACACTGAAACCTGCAGTGGCGCGACGCCAGTCTGTGATGCAGCTTCCAAGTCGTGTATTGCATCTCAATCCGGTGAATGCAATGCCAATGAATCGATTTGCGTAACCCCAAAGCAACTTCGCACCTGCGTGGACGGTCATTGGCAGACACAGACATGCTCCCCCGGCTCCATATGCAATGCGGAAATCAAGAACAAATCGTGCAAAGTTCCCAGTGTCGGTGATGTCTGCAACCCGGACACATTCTCCGAAAGCTGTGCGGATAACGACAAAAGCACGGTTTATTGCGATGAACAGACTCATAAAGTCGTCATGTATGACTGCACCGAAAACGTGGGAGATAAATATCGCTGTGATATCGCAGAAGATTTCAACGGCAAGGACCTCGACGTGACGATGTGTTATTACACAAAAGATGACGACTGTTCCGGCCCCGAAGATTCATACAGCGAGTGTGAATACGACGGAAAAGATGACAAACACTATACAACAACCTATACCTGCGCCAAATTCAATCTCGGCTATCATTATTATGTGTCCGATGTCGAAGACTGTGGCGTGAAAGCCTGTAATTCAGATAATACGGCTTGTCGGCAATAGTTTTTTTGAGGGCCTTGCTATTGGCCGTCGGCCAATACGCAAGACCGCACGGCCTATCGCTCATCGCGATACGGCCGTGCTACTGTCGCGACACAACATACTGAGTCTTTTGGCAATAGCCGTTTGTGCCATAACTGACACGCTGATATTCCGTCGGATCCGTCGAATATATGTTCCTGCAGTTATTGTAGCCGTCTGTCGTCCAGAAATTGTTCGAGCCGATTAAAATAAGACTGCCGCCATAATAACCAACGACGAGTTCTGCATGATCATCACCGCAGTTCCAGATATCACCTGGTTTTGCCTGACTAAAATCACTCACATAATGATAGCCGTCATACGCCGTTCCGTAATCTCGCGTGCTGCTCACAATACTTGTCTTGTTTGAGAAAAGACCGGTCGAGATCAGAATGGCAGTCACAAAGTTCGCACAGTTCAAGTCGTAACCATTATTTGCACCATCCAGCCACGAAAAGTCATCGAAATGCTCGATGTGCGGTTCATAGGTCAGAAAATCGTATGTGCAGAGATGATCGTGTTTTGTATAAAGATATTTTTCGGCCAAATCGATGGCTTTACGTCCTTCACATTCATCACAGGCATCCATCAGCACAGATGAATCCACCCAGTTTGTCTGACCGTTAAATGAGACTTTTGACTGTCCGCCGCTTTCTTCCAAAACCTGAACATAGTCGTATTTGGATGCAAAGTTCACAGCTCCCATCACCATGGCTCGATGTGCTTTTACACACTGACCGCCCTGACAGGCTCCGTCACATTGGTTTCCGCATGCGCCACAGTTGTTGGGATCATCGCCAAATATATAGCTTTCACAGCCATTGGCGTAGTTGCCGTCAGTGTTGCAGTAGCCTGCTTCGCAGGCATCACAGCCCGATAAATGACGTTCATTCAGATTGATGCATCCATCCATGCACCAGGTCTCTTCTGCAGAACATACCGAAACACATGAACCACCTGAACACATTTGTCCCGCAGAACAAGTCGCGCCGCATGAACCGCAGTTCTGCGCATCATCGCCTTTTGTGTAGATATCGCATCCATTGCCGGGATTTCCGTCACTGTCGCAGTAATCCGACAGACATTCATTACACGAGGAAAGATGAAGTTCATTAAAGTCAAGACAATCAGAACCGCATCGTTCCCTGCCGGAATCACATTTTGACAAGCATGTTCCATCGGCCTGACAAGTCTCATTCGCATTGCAGCTGTCATTACAGGCGTCTGTCCCGGATTCCGAACCAGTTCCGGATTCCGAACCTGTGCCGGATTCATTCGAATCATTCTTATTGTCAGTTTTGCCTTGTTTTCCGGAATTTTTTCCAGAATCATCAATTTGTTCCGAATCATCGAAGTCGATGTCGTCACTGGAATAACCGGTATTGACGATCAACTGATTGCTTTCGGTACATCCGGCAAGTCCGGCGAGCAGAAGAACTGAAAGAATACAGAAAATGCGTCTCATGGGATGTTCTCCATAAAAATATCCGCAGGCGTATTGGCTATTTGCCGATAGCCTGCGGCATGCGCAGCCGTATGGGCGAAGCCCATAGGCGCGCAAATAGACAAAAACCACTAAAATTATTGTCTTGTCAGGACATAGGGATTGGTGTCGAACCAGTCGCTATATCCATAACTGACGCGCTGATAGTCTTTGGGATTTGAGGAGTGGGTTTCTTTGCAATTGTAAATGCCGTCATTCGCGCCAAAGTTATTGGAACCAATCAGAACCAGATAGCCGTCGTGATAACCGACGACGATTTCAGCATGATATGTGGCCTGATTAATCCAGATATCGCCAG
>JAZRWV010000294.1:0-5144 GCA_045599925.1 Myxococcota bacterium | reverse complement strand
TCGGAGCTCTGACCATCATTGGCTGACTGGCTGAACGCCCTGTCTGCCCCTGCACACCAAGAGGCGCCGGCTGAACAGCCGCCCCGACTGCCAATGAAGGATGCGGCGCTCCTGCAACAAGCGGCTGAGACAGATTCATTTGCCCAGGTCCTGGCTTGACCGGCTGCATTCCCGTTCGACTTACACTTGGAGACGGCTGAGACTGCGCACAGTCATCCTGCTCAACCCCAACACAAACCACCGTCACATTGTCTTTGCCGCCGGCTTTCAGTGCCAAACCAATAAGTATATTGCAGGCTTCATTCAGATTCGGCGCACCCGAAATGGCCTGCGCTATCTGGGCATCAGACACAATATCACTCAGACCGTCCGAACACATCATGTAGATATCGCCCTTTTCACGAGGCACTTCCTTAACATCCACATCAACGTTTTCTTTAAGTCCTATCGCTCGTAGAATGACATTCTTGCTCGAAAAGCTTTCAGCATCTTCCGGCTTTAACTCTCCGGTATCCAGCAAATGATTCAAAAGGGAATGATCTCGACTCATCTGCGTGATCTGCCCCTTCCGAACCCGATATATTCTCGAATCCCCAACATGAGCCAGCACAAGTCCATGCGGCGCATTTAATATCGCCGTTACCGTCGTCCCCATTCCTTCCATCGATCGCTCTTTGCACGACTGAATATAGACTCTTTCATTCGCATATTTGATCGCATTGACGAGAAGATTCGCTTCCCGGCTTATCGATGGATTGGGCTTGTACGGCAGCTCAAATCCAGGCTGATGTGACATTTCACACAAAAATTTCCCGACAAGGCTGACACACATTGATGATGCAACCTGACCTGATGCATGTCCACCCATCCCATCGGCAAGTACATACAGCCCATGACTCGGCACCATAATAAAATTGTCTTCATTATTGGTGCGTTTTAATCCAACATCCGTTTTTCCTGCACTAGCCAACCGCGGTGCCATTTCGTCCCCCATTCAGTTCCAGCATTTTCCATTCCCATCGCATTATCACTGAGGTATCGAAACTTCAAGTGTATATTCAGACTGATAGGCCTCGCAGAATATTTCGAGATAGTAATGGCCCGGAACCGCATCAAATACCTGAGTATTACGGCTTCCCGGCTTGAAACGCAGACGATACATCTCCTCACCTGTCGGCTTGCGAATAACAACCGTTCCCATCGCTTCCGGCTCATCAAATGCAAAGGTCACCGCGATTCTGGTATCTGCCGGCACAGTAAAGTATTTCCAGTCTGTTTTGTCGCCATCAAGACATGTAACAAAATCGAGAACCAGATCATTCAGCCTGATTTCCATCGCGCCAAGTCGATCCTGATCGGTACCCGAATTTGTCTCTGGGCCAAGCTTCTCACATCCCGTCAGTGTCATCACGAAAAGTGAAGCAAGTAGCGCAGCTGAATACCAAAAACGTTTCATAAAAGACCTCTTATACAAAAAAAAGCCGAACACACACTACACTCAGTATAACCCGCCGTGGCATTGTTGGTCAAGCCCACTCAGCTTCGTACTGACCTAATTCATCCCCACTTTGTAAATGCACGCTCAGCCATATGCACTGCCCCCTCATAAACTTCATCTCCATTCTCAGCCATCTTTTTTGCTTTTTGCTCGCTATTTGGGCGTTTTCCAACGTCCAAATACGCTCGCAATCCGGTCTATGCCTGCGGCATACGCCCGGATTACCCCCTTATTGGCACTCCACCACAACCCACGCTTCGATAATCTCATTCTCTTCAATCAAATCTCATTCTCCTCAATCACACTTCAATTTCTGTACTGCGCCATTATATCATTAAACTTACCAAAACACCTCTTCATCACACAACCGCTGCTCTTTTTGCACAAAATAATACTTTACACCCAACCTCTAAAATTGCTTGCACGCGTAAATAAAAACTACTACTCTAAAAGGCGCAGTGATCGAAGCTTTAATGTGGCTTCATTGCAGCTGGCAGGGACGCCATCCGCGAATCAAGAAGATTCACTGCAGATGAAGAGTAGTTCTGGTGCTGAATTTCTTGCGAAATGGCACACAGTCCTAAGGGATTATTGTCTTTATGATACACTGAACAGCCTGAAAATGCTCACGGAACAGAGCTGTCCGGATTTTAACCAGGGAGGTGGAGAGTAATGATGGAACTGGACGATGCAGTTGAATGCGGTGCATGCATAAAAGTCATTGGCGTTGGTGGCGCTGGCGGAAACGCAGTCAATTCTATGGTTGAAGCCGGTATCGAAGGTGTACAGTTTCTCGTCGCCAACACAGATAAACAGGCACTTGCAATCAACCTTGCTGAAATCAGAATTCAGATCGGGGAGCAGAGAACACACGGTCTTGGCGCCGGTTCAACACCATCCGTAGGTCAGGAAGCAGCTCAGGAATCCGCAAGCATTATTCAAGATCATCTCAAAGGCGCTGACATGGTTTTTGTCACAGCCGGTATGGGCGGCGGTACAGGAACCGGTGCAGCTCCAATTATTGCCGGCATTGCACGCCAGCTCGGCGCTCTCACCATCGGCGTCGTGACAAAGCCTTTCAAATTTGAAGGCGCAAGACGCCGCCGTCAGGCTGAAGAAGGTATCGAAAATCTCAGAAAAAACGTCGATACCCTCATCACAATTCCAAATCAGCGCCTTCTTACAACCTCTGGCGATCAACTTACACTCATCGATGCTTTCAAAAAAGCTGACAGCGTTCTCCTCGATGCCGTCCGCTCCATCAGTGACCTCATCGTAAAAACAGGTTTCGTCAATACAGACTTCGCTGATGTTCGCACTGTTATGAGCAACAAAGGGCTCGCTCTTATGGGCACTGGTTTCGGCGAAGGCCCGGACCGTGCCATTGATGCTGCTGAAGCTGCTATCAGCTCACCACTGCTCGACGACATCTCCCTCGAAGGTGCAACAGACGTCCTTCTCAATATTACTGCACCTCGCTCCGCCACAATCGTCGAAATCAGTGAAGCTGCATCCCGAATTGAAGAAGCCACCTCCAGTGACGTCCACCTCATTTGGGGTCACGTCATTAATGATGATGAAAATTGTGAAGAATTCAAAATCACCATCATTGCCACTGGCTTTGGCATGGGAGAAGCCAATGCCGAAGATCCTCAGTTCCAAAAAGCTGATAAAAGTCAATACATGGATCGATACGACAGCGCGCCTCGATTCATTTCACAAAACCGCATGCCTTCTGTCGCTGCACCTGTCGCTACACAATCCAACCCGGGGCTCGCAGCCGCACAGACCGGATATCAGGAAACCATGAGCAGCGGCAGTATGGATATCGCTGAATCTCTACAAAAACTTCAGGCCGAATCTGATCGCATGTATGCCGCAGACTCTCGCCGACCTTCTTCGTACGCCCCAACCGGAAACACCTCTTTTACTCAGACTGCAAACAACGCATATGCCCCTAATGCCGGCAACGCTTATACACAACAGTCTCATGCCGATAACTACTCGGTTCCAGATATTTTTGCTCAGGTTCAGAAACCTGCACCAGACACAAAACCAGCTCAGATGTCATCACAAGCCGCTCGCGCTATTTCCGATATCAACGACTGCATCGGTGCCGGCGTTTCCGATGATTTCAACCTCGACGATGAACCCGCTTTCATTCGCAAAAACCCAAATAAAAAATTCATCATCGACTAAACCTTCATTCCAATATCTTTCCTAGAGCCGCCCACTCGGGCGGCTTATTTTTTCCATCCATACCATGCCTGATTCTCATTCCACCCTCGATTCTTTCAAAATTGTCCTCGTCGAACCCCAAAATCCCATTAACGTCGGAACCGTCATTCGCGCTATGAAAAATATGGGACTTCGTCGACTCGTACTCGTTCATCCCGCCGAAATGGATCTCGAAAAAACTCAGATTTCCGCACATCATACAGAAGATATGCTCGCCAACATTGAGGTTTTCGACACACTTGATGAAGCCCTCACCGATGTCCATGAATCTTTTGGATTCAGTGCAAGAAAACGAACCCAGACATGGGCTTCTTTGGAAATGGAATCTGCCGTCGCACGCAGTCTTCAGCTAGCTGACTCCGGACAAAAAATCGCATTTGTTTTCGGCCGAGAACAAACTGGACTGACAAACGAAGAACTTTGCCGATGCAGCTGCCAGGTCCATATAGAAACAAGCGACTACTCCAGTCTTAACCTCGCCCAGGCCGTCCTCCTGGCCGCCTATTCTCTTTTGCGGCAAAGCCATACGTCCGCTGAAGAAATTTCGCATCAGGCTGCTCAAAAACTTGAAAATCATGCCCCAGGCTCACGCCCGGCAACTCAGGATGAACGCATTCGTCTGCTCAAACGACTTGAAGATGCACTCGTCGAAATCGGCTATTACAAATCCCCGGATCCCAATACTGCAATTCATCGAATTCAAAATTTACTCAACCGCGCAGAACTTCACAATGATGAGTATCATCTGCTCATGGGCATCGTTGCTGAAATCCACAACTATGCAAAACTCAGAGAACGCGGTATCGAACCTAAAAAAATCCGTCCGGTCAAATCACTGGGTGAATAACATTATTATCCAACATTTTTGAGGGACATGCCCTATCGATGTGCCCTCACATATTCCATCGTCAAATAGACCAGATAAATATTCTCCCCAAGCTTTTCAGTCGTTGTCTCAATGCTTTTGATTCGATGACCGGCAAGAGCCCCATCGACTGCATGCCTTGCAAACTCCTTTTCCTGAGTTTCTATCGATAGCTGCTGTATTTTTTTGACCAATTTTTCATTAAAAACCACAGCGTATGCCCGGAATTTTGCCTGTGATGCCGTCTGGCATTGCTCGCGCATTAGAGCAAAAAACTCATCGAGACTCCGAACCACATTCTTCTCACTGACCCCATAAACATCGCGATAAGCCTTTCCAAGCCCATCACTGAATGCTTTTTCAAAGGAAAAAGTTCCATTGCATGCAGGAAGAGAGGTTGTTCCCTTCTCGACATCTGTATCCCGAACATAGTGTTCAGAGCTGAGCATTTTATCCGAAACGTTAAAATAAAAATAATTCGGAAGCCGCAGTTTGCTGTCCTTTTCGATATCCGGGTGAGAAGAATCCGAGGTGACATCCACA
>JAZRWV010000293.1:0-2230 GCA_045599925.1 Myxococcota bacterium | reverse complement strand
GTCAGACCAGAGACGATGAGGATTGCGGCTGCGATAATGAGGGTGTTTCTGATCATGAGAGCCTTATGTATTTTAGCGGCTTCCATGGCTTCTTCAGCAGCTTTGTTGGCTTTGGCGATGCGAAGTTGTTCTTCGAGTTCGGCATTGGCACTTTTAAGCTGAGCATCTTCGGCTTCTTCGCGAGCTTTTTCAGCGGCTTTTCTAGCGGCTTCAGCTTCAGCTTCCATGCGTTTGCGGGCTTCTTCTTCTTCGTCGACTTCTCCGGCTTCGAGTTTTCGTTTTTTCTCCATGTCGATGAGCATTTGCTGACGGCGCTGTTCTTTTTCTTCGAGTTTTTGTTTTTCCTCGAGGAGTTTAGATTCAGCTTCCTGACGGCGTTTTGCTTCTTCGGCTTCGCGATCGCGACGAATTTTTTCTTCGCGTTCACGGGCTTTACGTTCTTTTTCGGCTTTTTCAGCTTCGATTTCCGCATTGGAATCATCGATAAGGCCAGAAAGAAGATTACCGACGCAATCGCCACTTTGGCGAGCTCTTTCTGTTACACCTGCGCGGGCTTTTCTGACGCGGGCAACTTCTTCGACTTCTTCATCCGATGTAATGTCTGAGGCTTCCGATAGCTGACTTAACGCTTGGCTCAACAGATCGTCATCACTCATGATTATACTCCAATAGTAGGGTTATTACTGATATCCGCTATGAATCTGTTCGATTCAGACAGGCAAATTCTAAGTTTTACATTAAAAGATGTTTTCTCGCAAGTCAAAGGGTTTGACAAGATAGAGATGTCAGCTAAAGTATGGTAAAGGTCTGGTCGTTTAACTGCGATGGACTAATTGAGAACAGAAGGACGGCTTTCAGCCGCGATTTTGAGAGACTTCCCGTTGTATTTGTCTTTGAAAAATACTGTAGAAAAACGACTTTTTTGCGGTGAGTCCGTTCTCTGTATGATTTGCTGATACAATAAGACAGATTTTCCATCTGTTTTTGTCATTTTCCGTTTGGTTATTTGAAAAATGGTTGAATTTACTTGTGACAATCAGCCTATTCAGGCTTCGAGAAGACGTGTTGTTGCGATAGCTTTTGGCGATGTGGATCGCATTTCGCTGAATTTTAATACCCAGTTCACGGGGTCTGCCATTCTCGTGACAGTTTTTTCACTCTCAGCAAAGTTTCAATATCATCTTGTATTTCAGTCTTTGGCCAGTAAACCTGTTGAAATCTGGCATTCCATTCCGGAAGAGGTTTCTTTGACCGATTCTGGTCGATTTGAGACTGAGCTTGGGAATACTTTGAAAGAAAAAGGCATTATTCTTTCAAACGTTCAACAGGATAGTGCAAACTTTACTGTTCTTTTGACGCGTTTACCTATGGCTTTTAATGATGAAAATGAAACGGCACCGGCTGGTGGTTTTACAACTCCGGACAAAAGTACAGCGGGAAAAAAGCCGCTTGCACCGGAGGATAGAAAAACTCTTGGGGCGTTGTTCACGCAGTTTTAGATGAGAATGCGCTGAAATTTTGATTGCATTTGGTTGTGCTGTAAACTTCGTATGTCTGTTGTCGTGGATTGAGTGATTTTTTTTGGTTTGCATTTATGAAAAAAGTACTTCAGCTGATGATTGTCTGTTTTTTGGCGATGGGATTGTGTTCCTGTGCGGCATCCCAAAAAAAGACAGAGGTCGAAAAGCAGGTTGATACAGACTATCAGATGGCCGTTAATTTTTATGAAAGCGGGCATACCCCTGAAGCCATTCGTTCTCTGGCGCTTGTTTTGGCTAATGATCCGGCGCATGCTGAGGCAAATCATCTCATGGGATTTATCCGCATGGGGCGCGGTGAATATGAGAAAGCGGTCAAACACTTCAAAACGGCATTGGAAACGAATCCGGATATGCTGACCTGCAAAAACAACCTTGGTGCGGCCTATATGCATATGGAAGAGTATGAAAATGCAGCCGTTATTTTCAAAGAATTGTCTCAGTCTCCGCTTTATACCTCTCCATGGCTCGCTTTTGTCAATCTTGGTTGGGCCTATTATAAAATGGGAATGACCCAGGAAGCCATTGATGAAACAGAAATGGCAATTGCACTCAACCCTGAACTTTGTCTTGGATACAATAATCTCGGGATATTTTATAGCGAAGTCGCGAAATTTGAACTGGCTGAAAAAGATTTCAAGGAAGCTATCCGGCTGTGTTCCAATTATCCGGAACCTCATCTTCATTTGGGG
>JAZRWV010000292.1:0-3361 GCA_045599925.1 Myxococcota bacterium | reverse complement strand
GGAAGATGAACCCTGCTTCGCCAACCCGGAGAAGACATCCCGGTGAAAGCCATGCTTCGCGAATCCTGACCTGATTAACCCAGGTGCCATTGGTCGAATCAAGATCACGAATCACATATGAATCATCGGCCTGAATGATCTGCGCATGGTAGCGGCTGACGGTATCGTCCTGGATGACGAGATTGTTGTCATCAAGTGACCCGATGGTGATGAGTCCGTGTTCAAAAACCCATTCGCGTCGATTCGCTTTTTGCTGCGTGACGATACGGCATTTTTGCAGATGAATGGTGGTCGGTTTTCCGTCGAGATACGAAATTTTCGTAGGGGCAATATAAGATTGGAATCTGTTGGACATATAATTCTCCGTTAATAAAAAACGGGAGAATTGTATTCCGAAAGGAAGGATAAGGCAAGGATTGTTGGGGTATTTTGACCCCATTTGCCGTGGAATTCTGATGTGTTGTGGTTGCGCTTTATGGTGGACATGGCTATGGCAGAGCCATACGCCATGCCTGCCAGGCTATTCGCGCAGCGAATACGCCCGGCAAAATATATGGGAATAGATTGGTTGCTAAAGAAGGGCTGAATAAAACTCAATTTTAAGGCAGAATCTGATGAGAGCCGGGGGGGCCCGGCGAGGTAAGATGGTTAGGTACCGCAAAATACTTATAGAACCTTAAAATATTACGGATTCTTAAGGGCTTAGCCCTTAAGTGGGGAGCCGAGGATTTTCGCCATCCTGTGAATGGCGAAAACCGCAGAGTCCAGTGAGCAAATGAAATGCAAGAGTTGGAGAGCCGACAGGCTCGGGAAACGAAATTCATTTCATATTGCGAACTGAGGACAGGGGCAAAGCCCCACAAATGCTCCCGCCTGAGCTGTAACCAAAAAATAAATGTTTTTTACGGATTTCTTGACAAAGAATGTGTGTTGTTTCAATGTAGCATTGTTGGTTGCTTGTGTGTGGTATAGAAATAGTTAACAACAAACAGGAGGATGGTTATGAGTTCAGGAACAGCTACAGTGACTGCATCATCATTGAATGTTCGCAGTGGGGCAGGAACCAGTTATTCGCGCATTGGCTCGCTGGATAAAGGCAAGACCGTTAGTTACAGTGCCGAAAAGAATGGCTGGCTTCAGATTAATTACAACAATAAGACAGGCTATATCTGCAAATCGTATACGAAAGTAACGAGTGGTGCCACGTCAGCTTCAACGAGCACGAGTTCGAGCTCGGCAAAAGTGACGTTGACGAGTTCGCAGGTTTCTGCTGCCGTGAGCTACAACAAGAAAAACTGCCAGAATTTGTGCAAGCAGATTCAGGAACTCGTTGGCGTAACGGCAGATGGTTCATTTGGTCCTATTACGGTCAATGCAATTGCAAATTGGCAGGCTGCCAATGGTTTGGCGGCTGATGGTCAGTTTGGTCCGAAATCAAAGGCAAAAGCTGGATTTACATCTGGCGGAACAACGACCACAACAACCCCGACAACGACTCCGACAACGACTCCGACGACCTCGAGTTCTGATAAGATTTTGAGCGATAAAGAAGTGACGGCAGCCATTACTTATAATAAGAATAACTGTCAGTCGATCGCCAAAGAAATTCAGAAACTTGTTGGCGTGACTGCTGATGGTGATTTCGGTCCGTTAACGGTTCAGGCAATCGCTCGCTGGCAGAAAGGCAATGGCTTGACGGCAGATGGTCAGTTTGGTCCTAAATCACAGGCAAAATCAGGCATTAAACCGTCAGTTCAGGAAACACAGCAAGACAGCAAGGGGTTGAATGCTCATACTAAGAATTATAAACAGTATTCAGATCCTTGGGGGCCGAAGATGTATTCGAACCATAAGGATAAATCTCAGACCTATAAAAATAGTGCGTGTGGACCAACAGCTGTTGCAAGTATTATTGCGAAAAAAGTCGACAGCAGTGTAACGCCATATACATTGGGAACCTGGGCGGTTGAGAAAGGTTATCGTACTTATAATAATGGTACGGCTCATTCATTTGTTCCTGCGGCTGCAAAAAAATATGGCATGACTGCAACATCGTGTTCAGTCAGTGAAGGCGTGAAGAAACTTCAGGCTGGTCATTATTGTGTTGCCGCAATGGGTTCTGGTTACTGGACGAGTGGTGGTCACTATATTACCCCATATGCATCCGATGGCAGCACGATTTATGTCGATGATCCGGGCCATAGCTCACGTCCGAATGGTTTCAAACAGTCGAAATCACAGTTCTCCAAAGAATGTAACGCGATGTGGTATTTCAGCTGATCAAATCGCCGTTGCTCAATGCACAAAAAACGCCCCCACTGGGGGCGTGTTTTTGTGTTATGTCCCTGTGTTTTCATAACTGGTTTCTCATTCGAAAATAAAATAGATTGACAATTGCAATCATAATCGATAAAAGCCGCTTCGTTGCTTGTTGATATAAGCAGCAAAACATAAAAGGGGCGTTAACTCAGCGGTAGAGTGCCATCTTCACACGGTGGAAGTCACTGGTTCAAATCCAGTACGCCCCATTTAAGCAGCCAGATTGGCTGCTTTTTTTGTATTTTTAAGCAATGGGAGGGAACGATGGGACGAGCGCTCTGTGTTGATGACCTTTTTAAGATTGAACGTTTGTCTCAGATTGTGATTTCACCGGATGGAAAAGTGGCGTGGCTGGGAACCAGACGCATCGACTTGAATGAAAACAGCTCAACCTCTCATGCTTGGCGCGTGGATATGGCAAGCCGACAGGCTGAACATATTGAACTGCAGGAAAAAGGTGCCAGCGATTTCGCCATATCCGGTGATGGTAAACATTTATTCTTTGTTTCAGATGGACATATTTTTACATCAGATCTGGGTGGTAGTCATATTCGTCAGATTACGTTTAATTTTGGTGGCGCCAGAGGGTTAGTGGCAAGCATGAATGGCGATCGTGTATTGTTTACACGAAGTGTATTTATGGATTCAGACCTTCAGGCTGAATACGAAAAGACCGGAGAAGAACCTGAACTGTCAAAGATTTATGGCGTTTCCCATCCAAAAGCGCGAGTTCGTACTTCGAATCGTTTGATGTATCGTCATTGGGATAGCTGGTGCGAGAATAAACGCAATCATTTGTTTATTGTGGATACAAACACTGGTGAGTGTGTGGATTTGACACCAGAAGATGCAGATGTACCTCCGATTGCATTGGATTTCGGTAATAATTATTCAATTTCGGCAGATGGAAAATGGGTCGCATTTGTTAAAAATCCAGATGAAATGATTGCACGTTCGACGAATAACAGTATTTATCTGATGGAACTGGATGGCTTGAGATGTGTGAATGTGTCCCGGATATCCGATACTGATGGTTGTGATG